>JASHYY010000063.1 GCA_030042815.1 Thermoplasmata archaeon
CGCGCACTGCCTGCGGGAATTCTCGGAACCCGACCGGGAGACCCGCCGTCTTCTCCGTCTCCTTACGGTCGCCTGGCCTCTCTCGCTCGCGGTCGCGTGGCTGACCTACGGAGTCCACGCGCCGGCCGCAAACTGGCTCGCGATGGGACTCGCGACCGTCGTCGAGTTCTATCCCGGTCTCCAGTTCTTCGCCGGAACACGGGACGCCCTGCGCAGCCGTGTCTGGAACATGGACGTCCTCATCGCGGTCGGCACCTCGGTGGCGTACGGCTACAGCGTCGCCGTCCTCGCGCTCCCGGGGCGACTGCCTCCGGAGCTCTATTTCGACGCCTCGTCCCTCATCGTCGCGCTGATCCTGACGGGGAACTATCTCGAGCACCGCACCCGGGAACGGGCCCGCGGCGCCGTGCGCCGACTTTCGGAGCTCCTGCCCTCTACGGCCGTCGTCGTGCGGGACGGCCAGGAGGTCGAGGTCCCGGTGACGGAGGTTCGGTCGGGCGACCGCGTGCGGGTCCGCCCCGGCACCCGCCTTCCGGCGGACGGCGTCGTCGCGACCGGGGCGTCGTCCGTCGACGAGTCGGTGGTGAGCGGAGAGAGCCTTCCGGTGGAGAAACGCCCCGGCGACCCGGTGACCGCCGGGAGCGTGAACGGCGAGGGCGCCCTCGAGATTTCGGCGACCGCCGTGGGCGAGGACACGGTGCTCGCCCAGGTCGGCCGTCTCGTCACGGAGGCCGAGACGAGCCGAGTGCCGTTGCAGCGACTCGCGGACCGTCTCGCGGCGGGGTTCGTGCCGCTCGTCCTCCTGTTCGCGGGGGTCGCCGCCCTCGGTTGGTTCGCTGTCGGCGCCGGGCTCACGGTCGCGCTCCTCGTCTTCGTCTCCGTCGTCATCACGGCCTGTCCCTGCGCGTTCGGCCTCGCGACGCCCGCCGCGATCGTCGTGGGCACCGGTCGCGCGGCGGAGGAGGGGATCCTCTTTCGCGGCCATGACGCGCTCGAGCGGGCGAGCACGATCGACGTTGTCCTCACCGACAAGACCGGGACCCTGACCCGGGGCCGGCCGGCCCTGGTCGACGTGGTGGCGGCCCCGGGGGCCAGCCCCGACGAAGTGGTATCGCTCGCGGCGGCCGTGGAACGTGCGTCGGAGCATCCGTTCGCCCGCGCCGTGGTCGCCGCTGCGAACGCGCGGCACCTCTTCGTCCCGGAGGCTGAGCAGGTTCGGTCGGAACCGGGCATGGGAATTCGCGGACGCGTCCAGGGAACGACCGTCTCGGTGGTCGGGGGACCCTCGGTCGACACAGGGGGACGACTGCGTGGGTTCCTGACGGCTCGCGCACCGGACCCGTCGGTCGAGGGCGCGAGCTGGTCGGAGGTCCGGGTCGACGACCGCCCCCTCGGCCTCCTGGCCTTCCGCGACGAGGTCCTACCGGGCGCGGCCGAGGCGGTGCGGGCGCTGGCGGAGGACCGCATCGCGGTCGAGATGGTCACGGGCGACCGGGAGGCAGCCACCCGTGCGGTAGCCAAGGAAACCGGGATCACCGACGTCCGTGCGGGTGCCTCGCCACGGGACAAGCTCGAACGGATCCGGGCGCTCCAGGCCCTCGGTCACCGGGTCGCCTTCGTCGGGGACGGCGTCAACGATGCCCCGGCCCTCGCCGCGGCCGACCTCGGCATCGCGATCGGGGCCGGGACCGCGGTCGCGCGGGAGGCCAGCGGCGTCGTCCTGATGCGACCGGACTTCCGAGACGTCGCTCTGGCGCTGCGGTTGGGTCGACGGACCGTGCGTAAGGTCCGGGGCAACCTCGAGTGGGCCCTCGGGTACAACGCGGTGCTCCTGCCCATCGCGATGGGAGCCCTCGTCCCTCTGTGGGGGTTCGGCGTGTATGCCCTGCTCCCGATCGCCGGCGCCCTCGCGATGGCGGTCTCCTCGACCACGGTCGTGGCCAACTCGCTGTCGTTACGGTGGGTCCGCCTCGCCCCGGCCCCGGAGCGGTCGGTCCGCCGTGCGTCACCGGCGCATTGATACGGCACACTTTTTAACTGTCCCGGGGAACCGGTGACCGGAGTCACGCATGGCCCCGTCGCTCGAAGCCTCCGCTCTCACGAAGCGGTTCGGCACTTTCACCGCGCTCGACCATCTCAACCTCAAGGTCGAGGGCTCGAAATGCGTCGGGTTCCTCGGACCGAACGGTGCCGGGAAGACGACCACGCTGAAGATGTTCACGGACCTGATCTTCCCCTCGGAGGGGGAGTCGTTCATCAACGGGGTCTCGGTCCAAAAGGACCGCAAGCGGGCCCTCTCGGTTTGCGGTGACCTCATCGAGACGCCGGAGATCTACGGGTCGCTCTCGCCGCGCGAGGCGCTCGAGATGAGCGGCGCCCTTCGGGGGATGCGCCCGGAGGAGATCCGGAGTCGCACCGCCGAGGTACTTTCCGAGGTCAAGATGACGGAGTGGATCGACCAGAAGGTCGGCCGCTTCTCGAAGGGCATGAAGCAGCGGGTGAACATCGCGGCGGCGCTGCTGTCGGACCCCGAAGTCGTGATCCTGGACGAGCCGAGCACGGGTCTCGACCCGCGCGGGATGGCCGAGGTCCGCGCGATCGTCCGGGGCCTCAAGAAGGAGCACCGTCTGATCTTCATGAGCAGCCACATCCTCAGCGAGGTCGTCGACGTCTGCGACGAGGTCGCGCTCCTCGACCGGGGAAAGCTCCTCTTCTACGACACGCTCGCGAACGTGGGGAACCGGCTCGGTGGGGTGCGGACGGTGGAAGCGGAGTTCGCTGCCCCGATTGACGATTCGGTCCTGCAGGGCACGTTCGCCTCCATCCCTGAGGTCGCCACCGTCGCTCGGCTCGCACCGGCGCGCGTGACCCTCGGGGTGAAGGGCGGGGCCGCCGAGCAGGCGCGCCTTCTCGAGCGGCTCGCCGAGCTGCATCTCGGGCTGCTCTCCTTCCGCGAGTCGCGGAGCGCGCTCGA
>JASHYY010000064.1 GCA_030042815.1 Thermoplasmata archaeon
CGACCGCGAGGGCCACGCGCGACATGCCGGTCGTGTAGGCATTGACCACGCAGAAGACGATGAAGACGGCGAAGAGCGCGGTCGCGCCGGCGGCGTACCGGCCGAACGTGCCGCGGAGGATCGCAGCGAAAGGGGCGACCCCGCCGCCCGACGAGTAGACGCCGGTGCCGACCGTGACGAAGGCGACCGCGAAATAGAGCGTCCCCACGAGCGCGACGCTCAGCACCACCGCCCGGCGGAAGTCCCGGCGCGGATTCTCGAACTCCTCGGCCACGTTCGAGACGTTCTCGTATCCGAGCATCGCCCAGAAGATCAGAGCGGCGGAGGTCCCGACCGGGAGGAGGCCGTTCGGCAGGAAGGGCGAGAAGTTCGAGGCCCGGACGTGCCCCGCGGCGGCGGCGACGACCACGACCAGGAGGGCGACGATCGAGGCGATCACCGCGAGCTGGACCTTGCTCGAGAGCGTGATCCCCCGGTAGTTCACAAGGAACGCCGCCGCGACCACCCCGAAGCCGATCAGGAACGTCTCGGGCCGGTCGAGCGGAAGACCGTAGCCGAGGTACGCGGCGGCGATCAAGGCGACCGCGGGAGCTCCCGTGACCTGCCACAGGGCGAAGAGCCACCCGGCACCGATGGCCGTGCCGACACCGAACCCTTCCTTTGCGAACCCGTAGACCCCTCCCGACTCGGGCCGGCGCGCCGAGAGGGACGCGAACGTGAGCGCGAACGGCACGCTCGCGACGGCGAGCAGCAGCCAGGCGAGCAGCGACGCGGGTCCGGCGAGCTGGGCGGTGAGCCCGGGCAGGACGAGGATCCCCGAACCCAGGACCGAGCTCACGTAGAGGGCCACCGCGTGCCGAAGCCCGATCGCTTTGCGGAGGCCGGGAGGGGCCGGAACGCTCGCCGGCGGGACCCCGGTTTCCACGGTCGCCATGTTCCCTGCCCGCGGTCGGGCCGCGGCTCGCTCGGCCCAGTTCCCGCACGGCGGAAAAAGCTCCTGCCGACGGCGCGAAACGGTCGTCGCCCTCGACCGTTCCGAGTCTATGGGCCTTCGACCCAGGGGAGACGCTTCCCGAGGAGGTCGGCGAGCGCCGCCTCGACCGCGGGGGTCTCGGGCACGTCCGCGAGGGGCCGGACCTCCGCTAGTTCCGACCGGGAGGGAGTGAGGTCCTTTCCGAGCGACAGCCGGGGCACCGCGCTCCGCAGGACCGCTTCCACGTCGCGTTCGGCCCGCCGGGTCTCGACCGCGAGGCTGCCGTCCTCGCGCACGTACGGTCCTTGGAGCACCGGGGCCTCCGCCGCGGTCCATTTTTCGAGGAAGTCCCCCGCGCGCTCGATCCCCGCCGGAGGTCCGTCCTGGAGACGGACGGCCGAACGGCGGCGATGGGCCACCTCGATCAGAATGTGGACCCGCTGGGCGTCGACCCCGGCGGCGACGCCGAGGACCTCGAAGCCGGACTGGGCGAGCTCGCGCCCTCCGGCCCGCTCGGCCTTGCGGACCTGCGGGTACAGGGTGTCGTCGACGAGGTCCGGCCTCGGGACCGAGAGTACGACCACATGGCTGTCGCGGGATCGGAGCCGAAGCTCACTCTCGGCGCGGGAAAGGGGCACCGACGACCGCACGGAAAACCACCGTTCCGACGGGTGCTCGAGGTACTCGCCCGCCGCGAGGACCAGAAGACCGAGATTGCGGCGCGACAGCGCGCTCGCGACGTTGCGGTTCGGGTCGACCGGGTCGGCGAGGATCAACGCCACGTCCTCCGGGAGGCGCGGCGGCTCGTGTCCGGGAGGCTCGAGCCGGACCGGCAGGCGCCAGCGCCGGGCGGCCGAGAGGAGGCCCCGGAGGGAGCCGAACCGGAGGATCAAGAGCTCGACGAGGTAGCCCGAGAACCCCTCCGTCCGCGCTTCCGACCCGTAGACCCCGAGTCGACGGAAGAACTGCTTCGTGAGACGGATCTCGCGGACGTGCTCCGGTGTCTCGCGTTCGGTGAGGTAGGCCTGGTGGAACGGGGTCCGATCGACCGGCGAGAGCGGGTGCGCCGGGTCGGACACGGCGAACCCCGGGACCGCGTCGACGGTGAACCCCTCGAACCGGCCGCGGAGATACGGGTGTTCGGCGTACCGCTTCTCGGGTTCCGAGAGGACGGCGGCCCCGAGCGCGAGACCCTCCTCCCTCAGCCGGTCGCGCGAGAGGTCCGGAGGGAACAGTAGGAAGAGGTCGACGTCGAGGCGGTCCGCGAGGAACGTACCGCGCGCCGCGCTTCCCGCCACGAGGGCGCGGACCAGTGGGCTCGTCCGTTCCCGGGCGGCTTCCTCGACTCGCCGCACGAGCTCGACCCGGACCCGTGCCACGCGGTCGAGGAAGTCCGCCGAGGGCGCGAGGCGGGCCGAAACCGCGGTCTCCACCCGGTCCGCTTCGCGTGACGCGGGGTCCGCCGGACCGGTACCGCCCATCGGACCGGTCTGGACGACTCGCGCGACTTGAACCTTCGTGTCGAACGGCCGGTATCGGCGGGTGAGCGCTTATTCGGCCGCGCGGGATTCTAGGTCCTGGGAAGACGATGGCGACCCGGCTCGGTCACCCGGCCTCGCTCTACCAGCCGCTCGACGGCGGCAAGGTGCGGTGCACGGCGTGCGCCCGGTACTGCACCCTCCCCGAGGGGTCTCACGGCTTCTGCTTCGTCCGAAAGAACGTCGGCGGTCGCCTCGTCCTGCTCAGCTACGGGAAGGCCTCCGCGGTCCAGGTCGACCCCGTGGAGAAGAAGCCGCTCTCGCACTTCCACCCCGGATCGCGCGTCTTCTCGATCGGCACC
>JASHYY010000065.1 GCA_030042815.1 Thermoplasmata archaeon
CCTCGGCTCTCCGGTGCCGGGAACGCCCGAGCCGACCTGCAGCCGTCGGCCCCGGGGGAGCTGCGTCTTTCGCGCGACCGATTCGGGACCGTCCGACACGATCTCCGCGACCTCGACCTCCGACGGGCCGTCGACCTCGAACGGGTGGGTCCAGCGGCACTCCCGACACCGTGCGATGCCCCGGAACTGGCCGGGCCGACCCCCCGACCGTGGCACCATGCGGAGGACCCGGTGCGGGGTGTCTCGGCCGCAGTTGTCGCACCGGAGCGTGGCCGAGAGGAGGTGCTCCGCCGCCGGAGCCGGCGCGGAGGTCTCGTCCGGGTCGGTCGGGAGGGCGCGCTCCATCTCCCGCCCGAGAGAGACGGAGGGTTTAGCGACCACCCGCCACCCCCCGGGACAACTCTATAATCCGGGAACCGGACTCCTCGGGAGAGGAAGCCGGTGGCGACCCCTTCCGTATCGCTCTGCACGACCGTCTACAACACCGAGGAGACGATCGCACCGTTTCTCGAGCCGCTCCTTCCGACCCCGTACGAGATCGTGGTCGTGGACGGGGGCTCGACCGACCGGACCCCGGAGCGACTGCGGGCCTACGCGCCGCGGGTTCGACTCGTCCTGTCGGTCGAGCGCCTGTCGCGTGGGAAGGGGCGCGACCTCGCGGTATCGACCTCGACCGGGGACGTGGTCGTCCAGCTGGACGGGGACGTCGTGTACCGGAACCTCCCGAAGTACGTCGACCTCTATCTGCGCCGCTACCGCGGGCGCCTCGTCGATTTCGGGAGCGCGGGCCGGAGCCTGCGGATCCCGCACCTGCTCCTCGGCGACCGAGCGCTGTTCGGGCGCGTCGGCGGTTACCGCGACGCCTTCGCCTACGAGGATATCGGCCTCACGCGTCGCGCCCGCGCCGCCGGACTCCTCACGATGCTCCCGATCGACGCCGAGGATGCGACGAAGTTGTCGCTCCGCGGGTTCACCCGCGACGGGCACGACGCCCGTGAGTACGAACGTACCCTCGCACGGCAGGCGGGACGGGAGATCCGGAACCTGCTCGCGAAGATCCCGCTCGTCGGCCCCCGGGAGGCGGTCGTCCGCCCGTGGACCCGGTCGCTGCTCGGCGCCGTGCGGGCGCGGGCGGCCGAATCCGCCGATCCGGCGGCCGCCCCCTCCGAGACCTCACGCTAAGCGGTTCCGGCCCCGCCGCCCGCCGCCGACCGCAGCGTCCGGTGCCGCCAGCGTCGATAGGCCCGCGACCCGGCGTCGGGACGCAGGCTGCGGTAGACCGCGAACACCGCGATCGCTCCGAGGTATCGCTGGCGCCGCCACAGCGCCGTCCGGACGAAGCCGAGCCATCCTCGGGCGCTCCAGCTCGCGGACGGGTCGAGGAGGTACAGCGTCGCCTCCACCTCCCGGTGGTAGCAGGCCGCGAACCGGTCGGCGAGTCGATGCCCGGGGGCGGCGAGGCGCAGCTGCTCCATGACCTGCGCCGTGGCCTTCGAGCGCCGGGTGTCCGCCAGGTCGTCCGCCTCCTGGCCCTCGGCGATCGCCCCGTGGCTCGTGCTCGCGTGCACGCGGTAGTCGTTCCAGACCGCGGACTCGGCCCACATCCGTCGACCCGAGACCGCGGCGAGGACGAAGACGAACAGATCCGGCGACGCCGGCACCCGGCGCAGGAGGTCGAGCCAGGGAAGGGCCACCGCCCGTCGGACGGCCATCGTGCTGAGGTTGATCGCGACCCCGTAGCGAAAGACGAAGGCGAGGTTGGCGCCTCGCGGGGAGATCTCCGTCGAACGCGGCGGCGGCGGTCGCAGGCGGGCCCACGAAGCGATCGGTCGACCCTCGACGTCGATCCCTCCGTAGGCGTTGCGCAGGTAGGCGAGGTCCGGGCTCGCACGGAAGCGCTCGCGCACCGCCGCGAGCTTCCCGGGCCGGAACCGGTCGTCGTCCTCGAGAAAGCAGACGACCTCGCCGCGGGCGAGCTCGACCCCCTTCGCGATCATGTCGCCCATCCGTCGCAGGTCCTCGGTGTGGACCCGGACCGTGGGAGCCTCGGCCGCCAGCGCGCCGTCGATCGCGTCGTCGACGAAGTCCTTGAGCACGATCACTTCGTACGCGGAGCGGTCGACCTGCTGGGAGAGGACCGAGCGGACGGCTTCGAGGACGAACTGCCTCCGGCGGTACGCGGTCACGACGACGCTGAGGAACGGACCCGCCGGACCGGGGGCGGCGGATGCCGTGGACGGCGGAGAGTTCACGGCGCGGCCTCCCCGCGTCGCCGCGCCGGTGGCGTCATCGGATTAGGCGGAGCCGGGCGGAAGGTCCGGACCCCCGACGGACTCCGCGAGGAAGTCGTCGACGTGCCGTCGGCACGACACTCCGAGCTCGCGCTCGGTGAGAGCGCGGGAGACGACGAACTCCGGGTCGACCAGTTCGATCCCGGCGCGGGGATTCGCCCGAACCTCGACCCGGAGCGGCGGTGCGCCCGGATGGGTCCGCGCCCAGACCAGCCCGACCTTCTCCGCGATCTCGAGGACCGAGTACCCCTCACCGCTCGCAACGTCGAACGTGGCGGTCGTGGGCGGCTCGCCGTGGGACCCCAGCCAGGGGACCACCGCCACCCAGTGGTCGAGGACGTCGTCGAGGTGGATGAAGTCCCGCCGTTGGGTCCCCGGAGCGTTCACGGTGAGTCGGCCCTCCCGGGCCTGGGCGAGGAAGACCGTGAGCACGTTGCCCTTCGCCACCCGCCGTCCTGCAACCCGGTATCCCCCGTAGACGTTGCTCATCCGCAGCACCGCGGTCGCGACGACCCCGTCCCGGCCCGGCGCGGAGACCAGCCGCTCGCCTTCGGCCTTCTGGCGGGCGTACTCGTGGGTCGGCCGTGCGGGGGTCTCCTCGGTGACCGGGAGCCGTTCGGGGGAACCGACGACGGCGAGGCTGCTCGCGAAGGCGAGCGGGATACGGCGCGAGCGGGCCATCGCGACGAGGC
>JASHYY010000066.1 GCA_030042815.1 Thermoplasmata archaeon
AACTCGTTTAAGCGCACCGCCGGTCGGTTCCTGCGATGAAGGACGTCCACGCGATGGCCCCCGCCCACGGCCGCCTCCGGCTTCGGTCGGTCGGACTGTCGGGCATCCGCAAACCGCTGATCGTCCAGCGGCCGGACCGCCAGCAGGCGCTCGCGGTCACGTTCGACGTGGCGGTCGACCTTCCGTCAGGCCGCAAAGGCTCGGACCTTTCCCGCAACGCCGAAGTGCTCTCCGAAGTGGTGGACACCACCGTCACCCGGCCGTGCGAGAGTCTCGAGTCGGCCTGCCTCGCGATCGCCGAGCAGCTGCTGGTCCGCCACCCGTATGCGACCGAAGCTTCGGTCACTGCGTCGGCCGAGTACTTCCTTCGCCGCGGCGTCTCCGAGGAGAAGCGGAGCTTCGAGAACTACACGCTGCTCGCCGAAGCGACGGCCCATCGCGATGCGGAGGGCCGCGAGGTCACCCTCCGTCGCGCGGTCGGCGCGGAGGCGATCGGGATGACGGCGTGCCCCTGCGCGATGGAGACGTGTCGGGAGGAGCTGACGCGCGAGTTCCCGCTCCTCGCCGACCCCGAGTTTGCGACCCTCCCGATGATCTCGCACAACCAGCGGAACCGCACGCGGCTCATCCTCGAGCTCGACGGAGCGGGAGAGGTCGAGGTCGACCGGATGATCGATGCCATCGAGGCGGCCCAGTCGAGCCCGACGTACGCGATTTTGAAGCGGGGCGACGAGGGCCGCGTAGTACTGGACGCCCACCGGCACCCGAAGTTCGTCGAGGACGTGCTCCGCGACCTGTTCGCGAGCCTGCCCGAACGGTTCGCGGACCTCCCCGATTCGACCGGGGTCCGCGCGGCGACCGTCAGCGAGGAGTCGATCCATAAGTACAACGTGGAGGCGTCGCACCGGCTGACGCTCGGCGAGCTCCGCCGATCGGCCGACCGGTAGCGGTCCCGAGGGACGACCGTGGTCTACGCGCTCGACGCGATCCGACGTCGTCCCGGCCGCTCGGCGATGACCTCGCTCGGCATCGGCCTCGCGGTCGGACTGGTGGTGATGTTGCTGGCCCTCTCGAACGGAATCGAGACCAGCGCGTCGAGCCTGGCGGCCGCGAGCGGGATCGACCTGATCGGCACGAGCCCGACCAACGGCACGCCGCTGCTCTCGGGAGAGTTCCCGCCGTTCTCGGACGCCCACGGGATCGCGGAGAAGATCCCTCAGTTGGTCCCGAACGCCGTGACCGCCAGCCCGTGGCTCATCAGCGACCTCGTGTTCGGTAACGCGTCCCTGCGGGCCGCGGCCGAATCGGACGACGTGCCTCCGGGCTGGGCGCCGACGGGGTCCGGCACGGTCGGCTGGATCCCCTCGGACAACGAGGGGATCGAGACCCCCGAGCTGACGAACGGCAGCGGGTTCACCGCCCCCGGCGACCCCCACTACGCGAACGGGACGTACGCGGGGCCGTTCACGCACGAGATCGTGTTGGACCAGAGCCTCGCCGGGTCCCTCGGAGTGACGGTCGGGAGCTCGCTGTGGGCGAGTCCGGTGAGCCCTCCGAACAGCTCGTCGCTCTCGGGTTGGTACGCGAACGCGACGATGTTCCGGGTCGTCGGCATCTCGGGCCCGTTCTGGCTCGTGCCGACCGCGACCCTGGCCTTCCTGTATCTCTCCGAGCTCCAGGCGATGGTCGGCGGGGCGTCGAACCAGACCGACTACGCGTCCCTTCTGCTCATCCATCTCGCGGACCCGACGCAGGCCGCGACCGATTCGGCGCTGATCCAGGCGCGGTTCCCGGGCCTGTCGATCAGCACGATCACCAGCGTGCTCAACGCGGTCGAGCACGTCGTAAACCTCTACCGTACGTTCGGGACGCTCATCGCGTCGATCGGGATCGTGGTTGCGGCGCTGTTCACGACGACGGTCCTCCAGATGTCGGTGGACGACCGAAGCCGCGAGCTCGCGCTCCTGCGGGCGATCGGCCACACGCGCGCTTCCGTCGGGCTCACCGTCGTCGAGGAGTCGGTCGTCCTGGCCGCGCTCGGGCTCGCCCTGGGCCTTCCCCTCGCGTACCTCGGAGCGAGCGCCATCAACGCCTTCCTCCTCCACCTGATCGGCGGCCTTCCGACGTCGTTCTCGTTCGTCGGGTTCGACCTCGGGGTGATCGGCTTCGGTGTCCTGCTCGTGCTCGCGATCGGCCTCGCGGCCGCCGTCGCCCCCGCCGCGCGAGCGATGCAACTGCCGGTGGCGGAGGAGCTGAGGGCCCCGTGAGACGTAGCGGAGGTCGCGGGGGCCCGCGCCACGCGCGCCTCCAATGGGTCCTTGCGGTCGCCGCGATCGCCGCGGCCGTGTCGTTGCCGGTCGTCCTCATCAGCGTCGGGGGAGGGGTATCGGTCCACGAGCTCTCCAACCTCCAGAACGCGGGCTACGAGATCGTCGTGACGCCGGAAGTGACGCACGGCATCGCGGACGCCCATCTTCGCGCGCAGCAGATCCTGGGGCTCGCGTCCGTGGTCGGCGCCTCCCCCGTCCTGAACGTCGCGGTGGACGCGGGGCCACCGGGCGGAAAGTTGCTGCCCGTCCTCGCGGAGGGCGTCATTCCCGAGGAGTTCACCGCGACGCTCGGGCCGTCCGACTCGGGGATCTATCCGGACCCCCTGCCGCTCGGCGACCCGACCGACACCGTCCACTACGACAACGGAACCTACGCCGGGTCCCCCACCTACGACGTGCTCGTCGCGTCCTCGTTCGACTCCGGTCAGGTCGCGGTCGGGGGACACCTGCTCGTCAGTCCGAACGCGAACTCGAGCCAGGGGGTCGTCTACAACGTCACGGGCACGTTCCAGTCGTCCCAGGGGATCCTGAGCCCCACGGCGGCGTTCGGGCTCTTACTGCCGCTCTCGGACCTCCAGGTGCTCGCGGGGTTCGGGGCGGCCCCGGCGACCGTGACGGACGGCGC
>JASHYY010000067.1 GCA_030042815.1 Thermoplasmata archaeon
ACCCACGTCGAGGTCCATCCCGGGCTCGACCTCGCCGCGAGCGAGTTCTTCGAGGACGGGCAGTATCGCTACAAGGAGCAGACGCTCGACACGGAGGGCCAGGTCGCCTTCGTCGCGCGCCTGGTGGACCGCTACGCGCTCCGGTACCTCGAGGACCCTCTCGACCAGGAGGCGTTCGACGGGTTCGCGGACCTGACCCGGTCGGTCGGAGGCAAGACCCTCGTTGTCGGCGACGACCTCTACGTCACGAACGCGGCGCGGCTCCGCCAGGGGATCGAGCGGCGGTCGTCCAACGCCGTCCTGATCAAGGTGAACCAGGTCGGGACGCTCACGGACACGCTCCGGACCGTCGACCTCGCCGGGGCGAGCGGTCTCGCGACCGTGACCTCCCACCGCTCGGGGGAGGTCCCCGAAGGCTGGCTCGCCCACGTCGCCCTCGGAACGGGCGCCCGGGCCCTGAAATGCGGCGTCCTCGGCGGCGAGCGGGTGGCAAAGCTAAATGAACTCCTGCGGCTCGCCCGCGCCACCGGAACGTAACCCGATGGCCGAGGACGAGACCCTCAGCGAGCAGCAGGCCGTGGCGAGCGACGGCCAGGACACCCGCCCCGGGGAGCTGCTGATCCCGGAGGACACCTACCTCACGTCGGGCGTCCACATCGGGACCCAGCAGAAGTCGGCGTCGATGCGCCGGTTCGTGTACAAGGTCCGTTTCGACGGGCTGCACGTCCTCGACGTGCGGGAGACCGACCGCCGCATCCGGTTCGCCGCGAAGTTCCTGGCCCGGTTCCCCGCGGACCGGATCCTCGTCGTCTCGCAACGCCAGTACGGCCAGAAGCCGGTGCGGGTCTTCGCGAAGACGATCGGCGCCGTCTCGTTCGCCGAACGGTTCGTGCCCGGGTGCCTCACGAACCCGAACCTAGCGGAGTACTTCGAGCCGAAGGTGCTGGTCGTCACCGACCCCGCCACCGACCAGCAGGCGCTGAGCGAGGCGGTCTCGATCGGGATCCCGGTCGTGGGTCTCTGCGACGTCAACAACGAGACCCGCAACGTCGACCTGGTCATCCCGGCGAACAACAAGGGCCGGGTCGCCCTCGCGACCGTCTACTGGCTCCTCGCGCGGGAGGTCCTGCGCGCCCGCGCGGGCGGCGCCGAGGTCGAGTTCACGCCGACCATCGAGGACTTCCAGGCGGCGCTGTAGGGTCGCGCCGGCTCGGTCCTTCGACCTTTTATCGGGTCCGGCCAGTTCCGGAACGTGGGGCGACCGGCGTCCGGCCTGCTGGAGCTGCTCGGGGAGCACGGGGTCCCCGAGAAGGCCGCCCGGGTCTACCTCGCGGCGTGCCGCTCGGGCCCCCAGACCGCGAGCGAGCTCGCCCGACTCTCGGCCGTCAACCGGGTCGAAGCGTATCGGTTCATCAAGCAGCTGACCGCGGAGGGGCTCCTCGAAGCGACGAAGAGCCGCCCGCAGCGGTTCGCCGCCCTCGCCCCGGACGCCCTGGTCGACCGCTGGATCCGCCGCGCCTCGGACCGGCTCCAGCGGCTCGAGCAGGACCGTTCGCGGATCCTCGCCGACTGGGAGGATAGCCGGACCGAGTTCGACGACGACGACCCGAGGAAGTTCGCGGTCCTCGAGGGCCGGGAGACGATCCGGCGGTTCCTCCTGAAGCGCCTCGGCACCGCGGAACGCCAGGTCCTCCTGTCGACCACCGGACTCTCCCTGCCCGGGCTCATCGACGGGGGCCTCGACCGGGCGCTGCGCGGGGCCGCCCGGCGCGGGGTCAAGGTCCGGATCGTCACGGAGGTCTACCCTCCGAACCTGGTCGAGGCGAAATTGCTCGCCGGCTTCGCCGAGCTGCGCCACGCGAGCGGGCCGGTGGCGAACCGGGCGGTCGTCTTCGACAAGCTCGGGGCCCTCGTCTACGTCTCGGGGGAGGACGGCCTGGGTCGGAACCGCGAGGAGCAGGTGGCGCTCTGGTCGTCCGCGCCGATGTTCGTCCAGCTCGCGCGGGACTACCATCGTCGCCTCTGGTCTCCCGCGACGCGGGCCGAGGAACGGTTCGTCGAGCTCGAGAGCCCGCCGTCGGCGATGCTCCCGGTGGTCGCCGGCAAGGAGGCGGTGCCGTTCCAGCGGCTGCGCGAGATCACGAAGCTCGGGATGCGCGCCTCGGGCGTGCGCGAGCTCAACCTGAACCTTCCCGAGCTGATCGAGGCGATCGCCCGCCAGCTCGGGCGCGAGATCGCCGGCCAGCTCGAGGGACGTTCGGTCGAGGAGATCACGCGCGAGCTCCGGCAGTACTACGAGACGCACACGATGGGCCATCTGACGACGCTCAAGGAGAGCCCGCTCACCTTGCGGGTCACCGGCTGCTTCGCCTGCACGGCCGACTCGCCCGAGATCGGCCGCGTGATGTGCCCGCAGCTCCTGCGCGCCGTCCTCGAGACCCGGCTCGGCCATCGCTGGGAGGTCTCGAAGCCCGACCCCACGAAGCACGCGACGCGCGGCTGCGTCTTCACGGCTCGGCCGGGCTAGTCCGTCCTCGGCCGCCGACCGAGGGCGTGACGGACCGCCCGCCCGTCCGTCCCTCGGGGGTCGTTCCGCGGCGTGCTACGGCAAGTCACGGTGTAGCAAATGTAACAGACAATCGCTACAGCGGCGGGTAAAACCTATAAATACCGCCCTCCCTTTAGGGGACCGCAGAAGCTATGAAGACTACTACCCCCGCCCCCTCCAGCCACCGTCCTCGGTCGACGTCGGTGAAGGCCCCCGTCCGGGCTCCCGCGCGGGACCCCGCGCTCCCGGCGACGGCGCCCCCTCCCTCGGACGTCTGTCCGAACTGCGGCTCCAGCCATCTCATCCGCGACGAGATCCGCGGCGAGATCGTCTGCGCCGACTGCGGCCTCGTCGTCGACCAGAGCGCGCTCGTCAGCGACCGCGGGCAGCGCGGGTCAAAGGAGGACACGGGACGCGAGGCCCGAGGGTGGGGCCCCGTCATCTCCCCGCTGATGCCCGACAAGGGCCTCTTCAGCGAGATCGGCGTGCCCACCCGCGATTTCCAGGGCAACTCGCTCTCTCGCAACACGTCGCTCAAGTTCTACCACCTGCGCAAGCTGAACCACCGCCTGCGCGCGGCCCGCACGCACCAGCGGAACCTCGTGGTCGCGCTCGGGGAACTGAACCGGCTCGCGGGCGTGCTCGGCCTCTCGCGGGAGGTCAAGGAGTCCGCGACGTACATCTACCGCCGGGCGCTCGAGCACAAGGCGACCCGCGGGAAGAAGATCGTCGCGCTGGTCGCGGCGAGCGTCTACGCGGCGTGCCGCCAGTGCCACGTGCCGAGGACGATGAAGGAGATCATCGCCCATTCGAAGGCGACCAAGATCGAGGTCGGGCGCGCCTACACGCTGCTCGCCCGCGAGCTCAAGCTCGGTCTGAAGCCGGTCGAGCCGCGCGACTACCTCGTGCGCTTCACGCAGGACCTGAACCTCTCGAAGGAGGTCCGCCAGAAGGTTCTCTCGCTCCTCGAGCAGGTCGAGCAGGTCTACTCGACGAGCGGCGTCCTTCCGAACGGGATCCTCGCGACGATCATCTACATCGCGTCGAACCTGATGGGCGAGCCGCGCAGCCAGGACCGGATCGCCGCGGTCGCGAACGTGACCCCGGTGACGATCCGCAACCACTACAAGGAGCTCCTCGACCTCCTCGGGCTGCCGAAGAACCTGACGAACCCGCAGGCGCGCGGCGCACTGCCCGCGGTGGCGTCCGAGGCGTCCGAGACGGGCGACAAGCTCTCCGTCGACGCGGCGGCCGCGGGTCACTAGGCCGCTCGGCCCCGCCGGGGGCTCCGGCCCCCGGAAACGAGATGAACCCGCGCGCGGCTCGGCGTCCGTGGTCCTCGTCCCGGCGCTGAGCTACTCGTCGTACCGCACGTACCTCGAGTGCCCGCAGCGGTGGAAGTTCCTCTACGTCGACAAACTGCCCGAGACCCCGCGGGGCTACTTCACGTTCGGACGGGTCGTGCACTCCGTCCTCGAGGAGCTCGTCCGGCCGCTGGTCGTGCCGAGCGCCCGTCGGATCGGCGAGACGGAGACGCAGCGCACGCTCGACGAGTGGCACACCGCGTCGCCGTCGCCCGCGCATCGCCCCTGGATGACGCCCGAGGAGCTCCTCGCGCTCTACGACCGCTCGTGGAACGGGGAGGGGTACGCCTCGCCCGAGGAGGAGGCGCGGTACCGCGCCCTCGGCCGGGACCTCCTGCTCCGTTACTACGAGCACCTCTTGCACGAGCGCCCCGCCCCCGTCGCGGTGGAGGAGCACCTCGAAGCCCGGTGGAACGGGATCCCGATCCACGGCTACATCGACCGGATCGACCGGACGCCGGACGGCGGCCTCGAGATCGTCGACTACAAGACGTCGCGCGACCTCTCGAGCGGGGACGCCGAGGACTCCGACCAGCTGTCGTTGTACCAGGTCCTCGTGGAGAGCAACTACACCGAGCCCGTCGAGCGCCTCACCCTCTACCACCTGCGGACGCTGACCCCGCTCCGCACCCGGCCGCGCGACCCGGCCTCCCTGCTCACGCTCCACGACCGACTCGGAACGGTGAGCGATGGGATCCGCACCGACTCGTTCGAACCGAACCCCGGTCGTCAGTGTGCCCGCTGCGACTTCCGCTCGATCTGCCCGGAGTTCCGCTCGGTCCCGCCGACCGACGAGGCACGGCTCCGGGAACTCGTCGACCGCTTCGCGGCCCTCCGGGACCAGGAGCGGCGGCTCGAGTCCGACCTCCGACAGACCGCGGAGGCGCTCCACCGCGCCGCGGAGGAGCTCGGCGTCCACCGCGTGCCGGGGTCCGCGGTCACGGCGATCCGCCGGCGCGAGGAGGCTTGGCAGTACACCCTGGACCCGGTCCGGCCGCTGCTCGAGCGGGCGGGCGTCGCCGACCGCGTGGGGAACGGGACCACGGAGGAGGTTCGCCGACTGGTCCGCGACCCCACGGTCGACCCCGAGGTCCGGCGCAAGCTCGCGGAGACGGGAGCGCGCCGGGTTCGGTACTACTGGGAGCTCGAGCGCGACCACGACCCGTAGGTCCGGGCGGGGGCCCCGCTCCGACCGTGAGCCCGGTTTCACGGGGGGTCTATCTGCGCCGTTCGAGCTTTCCACCGGGGGCAGGCACCATGGCGGGGGCCGCCGCGTCGTTCCATTGGACGTCCTCGGACCTCCGAGAGATCGAGGCGAACTACCGGGACGAGCGGTCGAGCTTGTGGATGTACCGGTCGCTCGCGAAGGCCGACCCGGTGCCCGAGCGGGCCCACCTGCTCGAGCAGCTGGCCGGCTTTGAGGAACGGCACGCGGCCCTCTGGGGGGCCCTGCTCGACCGTCTCGGTCGGCCCCGACCCCGCGACGCGCGCCTCGGGAACCACCGGATCCTCGTCGCGATGGCCCGGCTCGTCGGCGTCGGGCTCGTCCTGCCGATCGTCCACCGGGAGGAGGTGGACGGGGTCGAGAAGTACCGGGACCAGGCGCGCCGATGGACGGACCCCGCCGCACAGGAGGTGTTCCGGTCGATCCTGCCCGACGAGGTCGCGCACGAGATCGAGACGTCGAGCGCGGCCCGGGCCGCCGGGGGACAGGGTAGCGGGTCGCTCCGCAGCCTCCTCCTCGGGGCGATCGATGGGTTCGCGAGCGTCGTCGCCCTCTCGGCGGGAGTCGCGGCGGTCACGCGCTCCGACCTCGCGGTCCTGATCGCGGGCTCGGCGTCCGTGGCGGCCGGCGCGCTCTCGATGGCCGCCTCGGAGTACGTTTCCGTCAAGGCGGAGCGCGACGCGCGGGCCGCGCAGGAGCGGATGGAGGCCGAAGCGGTCGCGGCGGCCCCCACCACGAAGCGCGCTCAGCTCCTTTGGGCGTACCGGGAGAAGGGCCTTTCGTCCGACGAGGCGGCGAAGGTCGTCGCCCGCCTCGAGTCCGACCCGCCGCGATACCTCGCGGCGCTGATGGCGGAGCGGTACGGGGCGTCACCGGCGGAGGACGAGCGGCCGGGCCGCCAAGGGTTCCTCACGGGGATCTCGTTCGCGCTG
>JASHYY010000068.1 GCA_030042815.1 Thermoplasmata archaeon
CCGGGGGGCGCGCCTTCGGCGGTGGCTCCCGGGTGACGGTCACGGTCGGCGGCGGGGCGACCGACGCGGCGACCGGTCCGGAGTCGCCCGCGACGTGGCGAGCCGCCGCGCCGAGCTCTTTTCGGAACGCCGGGCGGTCGACGTTCGGGTACCGGTGCAATGCGTCCCGGGCGGCGCGGACCCAGCCGTGCGGAACGCCGCCCTCCGCGAGGGCCTCGTCGGTCGTCGCCGGCTCCTTCTCGAGCCGTTCGAGCAGGTCGAGCCGGTCGAGCGACTGGCGCACGATGTCGGCGAGGACGCTCCGCTCCTCCGCCTCGGCGACGAACCGGATCGCCTCCGCGCGGACCGAGACGTACCCGACCCCGTCGCGTCCGCGGTAGAGGTGCACCTTCCCGACCACGAGCGCGGGTCGCGGGGCGGTCGAGGAGCGCAGCTGGGACATGGCACGGGGCTGGAAGCTCCCCGCGGTGACCGCGACCGCGCCGGTCGGGTCCGAGAGGCGCGCCCGCCAGAACGGTTGGCTCTCGTCCCGGCCGATCGGCTCGGCGGGCGAGAGCGTGCCGGTGACGAGGACGCGGTTCATCCGCGCGCCGAACGGAGAGAGGAGGTAGGCGGCGGCGCGCTCGCCCTCCCCCTTTTCCTCCTCGAGCGAGCTCTCGAGTTCGCGCGCGGTGACCCGCCAAGCGGTCTCGCGAAGCGTCACGACCGGCCCCCACCGAGCCGGGTCGCGAGCTCCTCGGCGGTCGAGTCGAGGTCGACCTCGACCGGCTCGATCGACTCGGGCGTGATCGTCACCCCGAAATCGTCCCGGGTCCCGGACCCGCGCACCCGCAGCCGTCTGCCGAGCAGGCGCTCGAGCAGCTCCTCGGCGATCAGGCTCGGGTCCGGCTGGTCCCGGAGCCGGCGGCGCGCGTCGTCCAGAGTCAGTCCTCCGAGCCGTTCGGTGTCCGCGCGTCCGGCGTTCACCGTGAGGGAACCGGTCCCGTCGTCGAGCACGATCCGGGCCCGGAGGTCGAGCTGACCGTCGACCTGTCCGTGCACCCTACAAAGCCCGTTCTTGACCGACCGCTGACAGGTAGGGCACCGGTAGACGAGGCCGCTCGGCGGGAGAAGTCCTACCACCAGGCCCTCGACCGCGACCGCCGCTCCCCCGCCCTCGTCCTCCACGCGCGCGATGGAGCGGGGCGGGGCGCGCAGGAGCTCGGTCGGGTCGGGAAGGTCCGTCCCCTCGATTCGCACTACGGTCGCCCGCTCGTCCAGGACGAGCTGGGGCCTCCCCCGGAACGTGCGCACGTATCCCCCAGCGACCCGGACCGCCTCGCCCGCGACGAGGCCGAAGTCACTCCAGGAACTGAGCGCGACCGCGCCGGTCCGGTCGGCCAGGAGGCCCTCGTGCACGACCCGACGCTCCTCTCCGACAGTGACCGACCGGGGCGCCACTCGGACGACCCGGGCTTCGAGCCGGAACCCCTCGAGCGGTGCCACGAGCTCGCGCACCGTCCGGAACGGGACCTCCTCGCCGTCGACCCGCGGCAGTTCCGCCGGACTCGCCGGTCCGACGCGCGTGCGCCAGGTGAACGTCACCTCGGGGCGCCCTCGGAACTCGCGCACTTCGGCCCCGACCGCGCGAACGACCGTGCCGCGCTCGAGCCCCTCGCGCGGCGGGTCCCACCAGGTGAACCGGACGCTCGCCGTCCCGTCGCTGAGAAGCCCCGACGCGAGGGGACGGCGCGAGCCGTCCGCGCGTCGGGTGACCTCCCGTCGATCGAACGTGACGATACGGGCGACGAGCTCGATGGGCGACACGGCAGGAGAAAGGTCCTTCAACCGGACCTCGGGAACCGATGGTGCGCTCTCGCGAGAGGCCATGGGAACTACGACGGGCGCGGGGAACGAGCCCGTCCCATAAAACGGCCGCGACGTCCGCGGGCGATGGAACGGTCGTGCGGACCCGGCGAAGCCCCGGCCGCGGGGCCCGGGCCCCCAAGGCTTTTCCGTTGGGCTCCCTAGACGGCCGACCTTCCTTGGCGCCGAAGTTCAACGCCCGCGTCGACCGGGTCCTCTCCGCCCGCAACTCCCTCGTGTGCGTCGGGCTCGACCCGGACCCGACCCTGATGCCGAAAACCGTCCGGCGGCTGGGTCCGGGGCCGCAGCTCGAGCGCTTCCTCGGCGGGGTGATCCAGTCGACCTACCCCCACGCGGCGGCGTACAAGATGCAGCTCGGGTCGTACCTCCAGTACGGCCCGAAGGGGCTCGAAGTGCTCGCGAAGCTGCCGAAGGTCATCGGCCCGACGCGGCTGCGCATCCTCGACATGAAATCGAACGACATCCCGAACGTCATGCGGATGTGGCGGGACGGCGCGTTCCGTGGGTTCGGCTTCGATGCCGTCACGGTCACCCCATGGCTCGGCTGGGAGACCCTCGAGCCGTTCCTCGCGGACCCGGCGCACGGGATCTTCGTGGTCGCTCACTCGACCAATCCGGGCGCGCTCGACTTCCAGGAGATCCCGACCCCGCGCGGCCCGCTCTGGCTCGCGGTCGTCGGCGAGGCACGGCGACTCGCCCACGCGCACGGCAACGTCGGCGTGGTCATCGGCGCGACGTTCGCCGACGCGTTCCACCACGCCCGGGCGACCCTCGGGAACGGGATCCCGATCCTCGTCCCCGGCATCGGAGCCCAGGGAGGGTCGCTCGCGACGGCCGTCCGCGAGGGGGTCGACGCCCGGGGCCGCGCGCTGATCGTGAACGCGTCTCGGAGCATCCTCTACGCGTCATCGGGCGCCGACTGGAAGAAGGCGGCCGGGGCCGAGGCCGAGCGGCTCAAGGTCCAGATAAATCAGCTGCGCGCAGGGCTGCGTACAGCTTGAGCAACTGGCCCGCGACCGTCGCGAGGCCGTAGCGTTCCTCGGCCCGCCGTCGTGCCGCCGCGCCCATCCGGCGGGCGAGGTCGGTGTCGTCGAGCAGCGAGCGCACCTTCGCGGCGAGGTCCGAGGCGAGGAGCGGCTCGGTCAGCAGACCCTCCTTCCCGGGCTCGATCACCTCGCGGACCCCGGGGGCGTCCGCGATGACGACCGGGAGGCCGACCGCCATCGCCTCGGCGATCGCCAGCCCAAACCCCTCGAGCCGGTTCTGCGACGGGAAAACGAACATCTCGGCGAGCGCGAGGTACCGCGGCAGGTCGTCGTCCGAGACGGACGGGCAGAAGCGGACCCGGGACTCGACGCCCAACCGCCGGGCCTGCCCGATCAGGCTCGGGAGACGGGGGCCGGCCCCGATCACGACGAGCACGACGTCGGGAGGAAGCAGCGGAAGGGCCCGGAGGATGACGTCGACGCCTTTGTGCGGTACGAGCCGCCCGGTGAAGGCGAGGACGCGCTTCCCCTCGAGCCGCAGGTCGCCCCTCAGCGCCGTGGCGTCGAGCCCCGGACGGAACCGTTCGAGGTCGACCACGGACGGAATGACGGCGAGCTCGCGTCCCCGGAGCATGGCGGAGGTGACGCCGTAGCTGCGCGCGTGGACGACGATCCGGTCCACCCGGTCCAGCGTCCGGGCCAGGAAGACCCTCTGGTAGAGCTCCGCGAGGACCCGCCCGGAGAACCCGGGGAGGAAGAGGTCGCAGTGGTAGGTGAGGCAGAGTGGGGTCGACCGTTTCTCGAGCCCTCGTGTCGCGAAGTACGACGTGAGCGGCGGCGGATAGTGGAGGTGGAACACGTCCGGGTCGAGGCCCCGGACCGCGCGGGCCGTGCCGACATCGAGCGGGGTGTTGAACGCGACGCCGAGCGAACGCGAGCGCAGGATGCGGGCGCCCTCGAGCTGCTCCTCCTTCGGGAGGCTCCGGTCGTAGCGGGACGTGACGACGCTGACCTCGTGGCCCTCCCGCGCGAACTCTCGCACGAGCCCCCGGACGTGCGACTCGACCCCTCCGGTGTGGGGGGCGAAGAAGGGGGTTACTTGGACGATGCGCACGAGGCGGCGGTACCGGTCGTCCCGTATTCAGCCCATCGTTCGACTGCCGGCGGGGTCGCCACCGCCGCCGGAGCTCACGCCTCGGTGGCGTCGCGCCGCCGGGCCGGGGCGACGACCGGCTCGGACTCCCGGACCTGCAGCATCTGGTCGGGCGCGAGCGTCGTGATCTCGACGCCCTTCATCGCCTCGCCGAGGCCCGCCGAGACGCGCGCGAGGACGTCCGGCTCGTCGTAGTGGAGCGATGCCTCGACGACCGCCCGGGCGACCTTCATCGGGTGCTCCGCCTTGAAGATCCCGCTGCCGACGAAGATCCCGTCCACGCCGAGGAGACGGCAGAGCGCGGCGTCCGCGGGGGTCGCGATGCCCCCGGCCGCGAAGTTGACGACGGGCAGTCGCCCCAGCGACCGGACCTCGAGCAGGATCGACTCGGAGACGCGCTCCCGCTTCGCCCATGCGCCGAGGTCCTTCTTCGGGAGCTTCAGGACCTCCGCGACGTCGGACGACATCTGGTGGATGTGGCGGACCGCCTCGATGACGTTGCCGGTGCCGGCCTCGCCCTTCGTGCGGATCATCGCCGCGCCCTCCTCGATGCGGCGCAGCGCCTCCCCGAGGTTGCGTGCGCCGCAGACGAACGGCACCTTGAACTCCTTCTTGTCGACGTGCTGGAACGGGTCGGCCGGCGTCAGCACCTCCGACTCGTCGACCATGTCGACGGCGAGCGCCTCGAGGATGCGCGCTTCGGCGGTGTGGCCGATGCGGCACTTCGCCATCACCGGGATCGAGACCCGGTCCTTGATCTCGCGCACCTTGAGGGGATCGGCCATCCGGGCGACCCCTCCGGCGGCGCGGATGTCGGCCGGAACCCGCTCGAGCGCCATCACCGCGACCGCGCCGGCGTCCTCCGCGATGGCGGCCTGGTCGGCGGTCGTCACGTCCATGATGACCCCACCCTGCTGCATCCGGGCGAACCCGCGCTTCACCAGCTCTGTTCCGAACCGGAGCTTCTCCATCATGTCGGCCATGGAACCCGAACCGTTCTGCTAGTTCCCTGTGGCCTATAAGCCCGCGGGACCGAGGCCAGTAACGTTAATTCTCCACCGGCGATGGAACCGGACGCAGGGGGAGCTGGGCACCGGCTGAGAGGACGGGGGAGACCCCGTCGACCCCACGAACCTGCACGGGATAATGCCCGCGAAGGGAACGCAATGCCGCGGCTGAAGCAACTCTCGACCGGTACCGGTCGCGGATGACGGCCGTCCCCGGTCTGTCCGCCCCGCCGCCCCGGAGGCTGCGCGGGCCCGGTCGGCTCGGAAAGGTCCTCCGCGTGACCGCGGTCGTCGTGGTCGTCCTGGTCGCGGGGATCGGGGTCGCGGAGTACCTCTCGACGGGACTCGGCGAGCCCACGCTCGTGGTCTATACCTATCCGAGTCTTTTCGGCGGACCGGGGACCCCCGCCTACTCCGAGGTCTTCGGCACGTTTGCGGCCGCCCACCACGTGCATATCGAGGTCGAATTCCCGGCGGGGACGCTCGCGAGCACCCTCCTCGCGCAGTCGAACGCCCCTCAGGCCGACCTCGTCATCGGGCTCGACGAGATCACGGCCCCCGAGGCCGAAGAGCACGGTCTCCTCGTCCCGTATGCCCCGCCGGAGCTTTCGAGCGTCTCCCCGAGCCTGGTCGGCCAGATCAGTCCCGACGACGGCGTGGTCCCCTACGAGTGGGGATACCTCGCAATCGACTACAACGCCTCGTTCGCCGCGGCGAGCGGCGGGGCCGTCGCCCATGCGACGTTCCCGGACTTCGTCACGAACTCTTCCTGGGCCAACCAGCTCTTGATCGAGGACCCGACGGTCGACATCACGGGCGAGGAGTTCCTCGTCTGGGAGGTTGAGTACTACGAGCAGGTCCTCCACCAGAACTGGACGACCTGGTGGACGGGTGTGCTCCCCGACCTCACCTACAAGCCGGCCCCCGACTGGGGGACCGCGTTCGCGGAGTTCTCGACGCCCCCCGGCAACCCCGGGATGGTCGTGAGCTACTCGACCGACCCGGCGTACGCGGCCTACTACGGGGCGGGTGGGCAGTTCAACTCCACCGTCAGCTGGGCGAACGGGACCGCGTACGGCTGGCGGACGATCTACGGCGTCGGGATCGTCAGCGGCTCCCGCCACCTGGCGCTCGACCAGGAGTTCGAGCAGTGGCTCCTGAGCGGCCCGGTCCAGTCGCTCATCCCCACGAACGAGTGGGAGTACCCGGCGAACGGGACGGTCCCCTTGCCGCCCGTGTACGACGCGGCCCTGAACCCCGCAGGGATCGTTGCGCTGAACGCCGGTACGACACCGGAAGCGGTCGCGGGGTCCCTCAACGGCTGGCTGAACACGTACCAGCAGATGGCCGACCAGCTCCTCCCGCCATGACCGACCGCCGGGAGGCCGTCGTCGTCGGGCCGGCGGTGCTGTTCGTCCTGCTCTTCGCGGTCGCCCCCGCGGCCCTCCTTTTCGGGGGCGCGCTCGCGAGCGCCGGCGGGCTCTCGGGCCTCGTCGCCGCCTTCTCGACCCGAACGGTCGGCGGGGCCCTGAACCGTGCCGCGGTGGAGAACTCCCTCGTCCAGGGGGGCCTCTCGGCGGGGCTCGCGGTCGCGCTCGGGTACCCCGCGGGGATCTTCCTCGGGCGGTACCGGTGGCCGATGCGGTCGACCGTGCGCTCGCTCCTGCTCGTGCCGTTCCTGATGCCGAGCCTCATCGTCGTCTTCGGGGTCGTCGACCTGTTCGGCGCGTCGGGCGTCCTCTCGACCCTCCTCCCGTCCCTCGGGTTCTTCGGGAGCGGCCTCCCCGCGATCGTCGCGGCGAACCTCGTGTTCAACATCCCGCTCGTCGTCCTCTTCACGGCGACCGGTGTCGAGAGCGCCTCGGCCGAGCTCGAGGAGACGGTCGCGACCCTCGGCGGCTCGCCGTGGCGGGCCTACCGGGACGCGTGGGCCCGCCCGAGCTGGGTCGGCGCGGCGGTCGGCGGCCTGCTCACGTTCCTCTTTTCGGCGCTCTCGTTCGCCCCGCCGATCCTGCTCTGCGGCTCCCGCTGCTACACCGTCGAGGCGCAGATCTACTCGCTCGACGCGATCCGCGGGTTGTCGACCGAGGCGGGGGTCCTCGCCTTCGCGATGGTCGTTCTGTTCCTCGTGCCGACCGTTCTCTACCTCCTCCTGCTCGGCCGGCTCCGCTCGGTGCCCGGCCGACGTACCCCCACGCGCTCGGTCTCCCTCCGCGACCCGGTCTCCCTCGCGCTGGCGGTCGAGACCGGGGCCGTGCTGGTCGGGGTCCTCGGCGTGCTCGCGGCGGTCCTCTACCGCACGGTCGCGCCCGTGGGAGGCGTGGCGCCCGGCGTCGCCTGGTCCGAGCTGTTCTCCTCCTCGACCGCCGCGCGCACCGGAGTTCCCGTCTCCGGGCTGGTCGCGAACTCCCTGCTCTTCGCGACCGGAGCGACCGTCCTCGCGCTCCTGGTCGGTATCGTCCTCGGCTACACGATGGTCGGCCGACCCGCCCGCCGGCGGGCCCTCGGCGTGCTCCTGTTCCTGCCGCTCCTGATCTCGCCGGTCGTGCTCGCCTTCGCGCTCTCGTCGTTCTGGCTCCCCCTGCTGGGCGGAGCCACGAACGTGTGGGTCCTCGTCATCGTGTGCCAGGCGATCCTCGCCCTCCCGTTCGCGCTCCAGAGCATCGAGATCCCGCTCGCCGGCCTCTCGCCGAGGGCCCACGAGGCGGCCGAGAGCCTCGGGGCGAGCTCGTGGAACGCGTTCCTCGACGCCGACCTTCCTCGGGTCCGGGACGGCCTCGCGACCGCGGGCCTGTTCGCCTTCGCCCTCGGTCTCGGGGAGTTCACCGCGACGAACTTCCTCGTGACGCCGCAGTACACGACCCTGACCGTCGCGCTCTACGACCTCGACTTCCGCCGCTCGTTCGCGGTCGTGGACGCGGCGGCGGGGCTCCTCCTGCTCCTCAGCCTCGCGGTCTTCCTCGTCCTCCTCGCCGGAGGTCGCCGT
Organism: Thermoplasmata archaeon; assembly: GCA_030042815.1. GTDB lineage: Archaea > Thermoplasmatota > Thermoplasmata > Lutacidiplasmatales > UBA184 > Lutacidiplasma. The sequence goes on from JASHYY010000068.1 coordinate 7,999, forward strand.
GTCGAGCTCTAGGGCGCGCCTCTCGGTGGAGGCCCTTTCGGCCGAGTGGGACGGGCTGCCGGTGCTCCGGTCGGTCTCGCTCTCGGTCGCGCCGGGGGAGTTCCTCGTCCTGCTCGGGCCGAACGGCAGCGGAAAGACCACGCTGCTGCGCTGCCTCGCCGGCCTCGAGCGGCCGACCGCGGGACGGGTCCGCCTGGACGGCGTCGACGTGACCGACCGACCGGTGCACACCCGCGGGATCGGGCTCATGTTCCAGGAGTCCGCTCTCTTCCCCCACCGCACCGTCTACGAGAACATCGCCTACGCTCCGCTCCTCCAGCGTCGCCCTCGCGCGGAGGTCGACCTCGAGGTCGGACGGGTGGTCGACCTTCTCCGGCTCGCCGGGTTCGAGGACCGAAGGCCGGACCAGCTCTCCGGGGGCGAGCGCCAGCGGGTCGCGCTCGCGCGGACCCTCGCCGCCCGTCCTCGGGTCGTGCTTCTGGACGAGCCGTTCGCCTCGATCGACGTCGAGGTCAAGGCGGAGCTCCACGCGGAATTCCGCCGGGCGCTCTCGGCGTCCGGGGCCGCGACGATCCACGTCACGCACGACCGCGCCGAGGGGCTTTTCCTGGGGGACCGAGTCGGGCTGCTCTTCGGCGGGACCCTCGAGGCGGTCGGCGCGCCGGCGGACGTCTACGAGCACCCGGGCTCGGTGCGGGCCGCCCGCTTCTTGGGCTACAACGTCCTTCCCGGCGACGGGGGCCCGGTCGCGGTCCACCCCACGGACCTGGCGTGGAGCCCGGGTCCCCGAGGGCGGGTCCTCGCGACCGTGGTCGCCGAGGGTCCGACCGGCCGCCACCGGCTCGTGGTCCTCCGGACGGACTCGGGGGAACGCGTCGAACTGGTCTCCGCGGTCGACGGACCGTCGTTCCCCGTGGGCCAGCGCGGCGGTCTGACGTGGGAGCGATCTTCGCCTCTCCGAGAGTGACCTCCCGGGTTGGGCCGTCACCGTCGTCGGGATTTTGCCGTCCAAAGAGGCCATGAACGACCGCTCTCTCCCGAGGCCCATGAAGCCCGCCGACCCTCTCGGAGTTACGGAATCGATCCGCGTCGGGAGCACGTCCGCGACGGTCTACCGGGTCGACCGGCTGCCCGGAGTGGCGGCCGCGCGGATGGCCCGTCGCCCGAGGACCGTGCGCATCCTGCTCGAGAACGTCGTGCGCCACTTCGACCCGAGCCGGACCGACCTCGCGGACGTGGTCGCTCTCGCGAACGGAGCCGCCGTCGAGGAGCACGAATACGCGTTCTTCCCCGAGCGAGTGCTGCTCCAGGATTTCACCGGGATACCGGTCGTCGTCGACCTTTCCACGCTGCGGAGCGCCGCCGCGGCGAGCGGGACCGACCCCGGACGCGTCAACCCCGTGGTGCCGGTCGACCTCGTCATCGACCACTCGGTCCAGGTCGACAGCTTCGGTTCCCCGCGCTCGCTCGGGATAAACCTCGACCGGGAGTACGAGCGCAACCGGGAACGGTACCGATTCTTGCGTTGGTCGAAAACGGTCTACCGGGGGGTCCGGATCGTCCCGCCGGGGAACGGGATCTGCCATCAGGTCAACCTCGAGTACCTCTCCGAGGTCGTCACGTCCCGCGGAGCGAACGGCGGCGCGGTGCTCTTCCCGGACACGCTGATCGGCACGGACTCCCACACGACGATGGTCAACGGCGTCTCCGTCCTCGGCTGGGGCGTCGGCGGGATCGAGGCGGAGGCGGTCATGCTCGGGGAACCGTACTTCCTGGCCCGTCCCGCGGTGGTGGGCGTTGAGCTCAGCGGAAAACTCCCCGGAGGCGCCACCGCGACCGACCTCGTCCTGACGGTCACTCGAAAGCTCCGGGAGAAGGGGGTCGTCGACAAGTTCGTCGAGTTCTACGGACCCGGTGTGACGCACCTGCCGGTCCCCGACCGGGCGACCGTGTCGAACATGTGCCCGGAGTACGGGGCGACCGCGGCGTACTTCCCGATCGACGAGGCGACCCTCGCCTACCTGCGGGGCACGGGCCGCTCGGAGGAGCTGGTCGGGCGCGTCGAAGCCTACGCGAAAGCGCTCGGCCTCTGGGGCTCGCCCGACCCCGGTACGGTCGACTACGACGATGTCCTTCGAGTCGACCTCGGCTCGGTCGTGCCGAGCGTCTCGGGCCCGCGCAATCCGGAGGAGAGCGTCCCGCTCGGGTCCGTGCCGGCGTCGTTCCGGGCGGCGCTCGAAGGGTATCGCTCCTCCCACCCCTCGCCGCAGGACGGCGGTCCCTCCCCGTCGTACCCGGCGGACGACCCGATGGACCCGTTCGACGGAGAGCGGGACCGGCCGCCCTCGGGAACCGAGCCGGCCCGCGCCGCCGTGGGGGACGGCGCGGTGGTGATCGCGGCGATCACGAGCTGCACGAACACCTCGAACCCGTCCGTGATGGTCGGGGCCGGGCTGATCGCGCAGAGGGCGAACGCGCTCGGCCTCAAGGTCCCGGCGCACGTGAAGACCTCGCTGGCCCCGGGCTCGAAGGTCGTGACCGCCTACCTCGAGCGCGCCGCGCTCCTTCCCGAGCTCGACCGGCTCGGCTTCGAGGTGGTCGGGTACGGGTGCACGACGTGCATCGGGAACTCCGGGCCGCTCCCGGCCCCGGTCGACCGGGCCGTGCGGGCGAAGGACCTGTTCGTTGCCGCGGTCCTGAGCGGCAACCGCAACTTCGAGGCGCGGATCCACAACCTCGTCCGAGCGAACTACCTCGCCTCGCCGATGCTGGTCGTGGCGTACGCCCTCGCCGGACGGATCGACCTCGACCTGACGCGGGACCCGCTGGGGCGGCGCCCCGACGGTGCTCCGGTCTACCTGCGCGACCTCTGGCCCACGCCCGAGGAGGTCCGCCGGATCGTCGAGTCGAGCCTGGACGCCGGGATGTTCCGCGCGAAGTATCGCGCGATCGAGGTCGGGGACGACCGCTGGGAGGCGCTGGACCCGCCGACCGGCGAGCAGTACCCCTGGGAGCTCTCCTCCACCTACCTCGCCGAGGCGCCGTACCTGCACCTTCCGCCGGTCCTCTGGCCGAAGGACGGCGTCGTGGCGAGCGGCGTCCGGGTCCTCGCTCTCCTCGGCGACCGCGTGTCGACCGACCACATCTCTCCGGCGGGCGAGATCCCGCCCGAGACCCCCGCGGGAGGGTACCTCGCCGCCCACGGTGTCCCCGAATCCGAGTTCAACACCTACGGCTCCCGCCGAGGTCACCACGAGGTCATGATTCGGGGCACGTTCGCGAACGTGCGGTTGAAGAACGCCCTCGCGGCGCCGAAGGAAGGCGGGTTCACCGTGCACCTCCCTTCGGGCGAGCCGATGACGATCTACGCAGCGGCCGAGCGGTACCGGTCCGAGTCGACCCCGCTCCTCGTGATCGCCGGGAAGAACTACGGCCAGGGGAGCTCGCGCGATTGGGCGGCGAAGGGTCCCCGCCTCCTCGGGGTCGGTGCGGTGATCGCCGAGAGCTACGAACGGATCCACCGCTCGAACCTGGTCGAGATGGGCGTGCTGCCGCTCGCCTTCGAGCCCGGGCAGACCGCGAAGAGCCTCGGGCTCACGGGGCGGGAGACGTACGAATTGCGGTCGGCCTCGGGGCCGGGCCTTGCGCCGGGGTCGGAGCTCGAGGTGTCCGCGACCGGGGCCGACGGGACCGTACTGCGCTTCCGCGTACGGTGCCAGCTCAAGTCGGCGACCGAGGTCGAGTACTACCGGGCCGGCGGCGTACTTCCGTACGTCATGGCCCACCGGTTCGGCGCGGGCTAAGCGGACGCCGGCGCGGAAGGGAACCGCGTCCAGGTCGCCATCGCTTCGACCCGCCGGAACGTGACGGTCCGGTCCCCGACCTCCCGCCGGGCCTCCGCCGCGGCCCGGCGCAGGGCATCGGGCGGCACGCGGAGGACGTGCCGGCTCGCCCGCTGCTCGAGCATGTCGAGCCGGCGCGACAGCGGTTCCGTAACCTCGCGGTCGACGATCACCCGGAGCCGGTCCGGAGGGAAACGTCGGAGAAGCTCGCCTTCGCGTCGACCGGGCCCTCCGGAAGGCGGGGGAAGCTCGTATCCCTCGGCCCGGA
>JASHYY010000069.1 GCA_030042815.1 Thermoplasmata archaeon
GGACGCGTCGTCGCCTCGGTGCTGAACACGACGAGCCTGATCGGCGTCGTGGACCTCAACTCCACCGGCATCCAGGCCGACGATCTGTTCCAAGGCGCGCCCGACGGCTTCGCCGTCCAGCTCAACGCGGTCCTAACGAACGTGACCCTCTTCGGCACGACAGGCTACTCGTTCTGGGTTCAGAACGTCGTCGAGTACTACCCGACCACTGGCTTCGTCGACCTGGTCACGAACATCTGGAACTTCTCCGGGGTGCAGCTCTCTCCCAACTACCTTTACTCGACCAGCGGAACCTTCTATTCGGACGATTTCAGCGACTACGGCACGCTCGGTTTCTACTATTCCAACTACACCCTCCAGGGGGTTACCGAACCTTTCGAACTTACGCTCACCATGACTTCGAGCCTGGTCCCAATCTACGTGGGGAACTCGTCGTATTCCGCCAATTCGGTGACTTTCGGCGCGTCAGTTACCTACGACAGTGTCGGGCCGTTCAACTTCCCGGATTTGGACCAGGTGACCTTTGACTCGATCTCGAACAGCGCTCCCGTGAGCGTCGGGGCCGCCGCCCTCTACACCGCGAGCGGCACCCAGCTCAACCCTCTCGACCTGACGGACGATTTCGAGCTCGTGATCTGCGGACCCGGAGGGGGGAGCAACGTGGACATCGGGGACGCGAACGTCGACCTAAGCCTGAGCACCTGGAACTCCGATTCCAACGCCTGGGACGAGATCCCAGCGGCGTACAGCTACGGCGGCGACACCGGCGAAACGTCGACGGGAGGGAGCGTCGACTACTTCGGGAACAGCCCGACGTCGTACTACGCCTGGATGACCACCGGGCCTTCCATCCTGACCGGATTGTGGGGAACCGGGGCCCCGGGTGCAGACGGCTACTTGATGCTCCAAGAGTCGCCGTCCAACGCGTTCAACTTCTTCACCTACGACGGCGAGAGCGGTTTCTCCACGCCGATCTCGTTCGATCAGGCCTTCGCCCCGAACTACGGAGGGCAGAACCCGACGTACTATCTGATGCCGGGGCACTACACCATCTTCTCGGAACTCGCGGACTACACCACCGAGACCACCCAGGTCGTCGTGACCTTTGGAGAGAATACGACGACCACGATCTCGCTGACGCCCGATTCCGACCTCGGGGTCTACACGCCGCTCTGGGCGTTCTCGAATGCGGAGGTCGCCGAGTTCGCCACGTCGGGGTCCGGATTGCCGGGCACGCCCTACGTGCTGGTCAACGATCAACCCGCTTCGTTCTCGGCGAACTTCGGGCTGTACAACGATTACGCGTACCCTGTCTTTCCCGGAGTATTCCTTCAAGGCACCGACTCGTCCGTGGAACTGTACGAGCCCCCCAGTTTCAGTGCCAACACGAACGATACTCAGCCCTGGGGTGACGACCTTCCCCAGATGAACGACCTTCAGTACTGGTTCTGGGACGTCAGCAACGTCGCCATCGTGAATGCGACGAACATCAGCGGCTGGTTCGGCGAGATGGGGTACTCCCCGTTGTACTTCAATCCGTTTAACGTCGTCTTCTACGACTCGTCGGACAACCTGGTCGCCGGCAACGCGTTCCTCACCGAGAGCGAGGCACTGTTGATGTACACCGGCACCTCCGCGCCCGACTACAACACCGTCTGGGGAAACCAGTTCGTCCAGATCACACCGCCGCGTGGATGCCCGGCATCGACCAGCTGCCTCGGGCTTCTTCCCTACGACTTCGGTCTTGGGGTGGAGATCGGCGAGAACTCCGACCTCATCTACAACAACCTGTTCGCGACTCCGACGACGGCGTGGCTACTGCCTCTCAATCTCGTGACCGGCCTACCCGAGTTGTACCCCGATAACCAGTGGAACATCCCCTCGGAGGCCGCTTCGATCACCAATTACCTCGTCGGCGGGACCACTCTCTCTACGAGCCCCAGTGCAACGGGGGGATTCCCTACGATTCCCCTGACCGGCAGCATCGTCCATGGCACGACTCAGGGGGGCAACTCCTGGTGGGACCAGGGAGTCTCCCTCAACTGGGACAACGGCGCGGTGAATACCGTGACGGCCGTCTACGACGAGAACGCCCCCACGCTCCTCGATCCGCTGAGCGGGTACCCGACGTACTTGGCGGCGGTGTCGTCAACGGAGTACCCGTGCAACCCCGCGGAGTCGTACAGCTCGTACGTCGCCGACCCCGTGGGATACTATTGCGCGACCTACATCTACGGAACCCTGGGCGGGGACAACGCGCCGCTTGCGACACTCACCGAGTCGGTCTCGTTCGAGGCGGAGGGGGCACTGGGAGGCACGTGGGGCGCATCGATCTGCGGTCCGTCCGCCAAGCCCCCCGGGGGCCCCCCTCCCAGTTGCGGGCCTTCGGCGAAGCCTCCCGGCGGCGTTCCCCCGGGGGAGGCTAGCGGCGAGTCCCTCTGGTTGTATACCAGCTTTACCACGAGCGCGAGCGAAGTCAACATCTTGCTTCCCCCCGAGGCGTACACCTGGTCCATCCCGGTATCTCCGCCGGAGCAAGCCCCCGAGACCCAGATCGGCACGTTGACCGTGAGCGGTACTCCGAGCTCACCCGCGCCGCCGACCCCCGTCGTGACTTCGTTCGTCCCGGGCTACACGGAGACGGTCACCGAATCCGGCCTCCCGCCGGGAAGCGTCTGGTGGTTCAACGTGACGGGCCGCCTGTCGCTCGACGACTCCACCACCGGATCCACGAGCACGGTCAACACGATCACCGACGTCCTGCCCGACGGGACGTTCAACTACGCCATCAGCGGGCCGAACGGCTATGCGGTCGTCGCCGGCTCCACCACCGGGACGTTCACCGTGGACAACGCGAACCCGCCCGGAATCTCCGTGACGTTCGCGGACGATCTCGCGATTTCACCCCGAGCGGCGCCGAACCCGACGGAGGTGGGCGGGACGGTGACGGTATCGGCGGGGGATACGGGCGGTGTGGGTCCGTACAACTATGTTTGGAGCGGGTCGGTGGCGGGCTGCACGGTGTCGAGCGAGACCACCGAAACGTTCGGCTGCACCCCGACCGCGGCGGGATCGTCCACGATCGAGCTCACCGAAACGGACTCTGCTGGAGCCACGGCGACCGGCTCGTTTTCGTTGACGGTCGATGCGACGCTGGCGGTGGCGCCGTCGGCAAGTCCGAATCCTGTTGCGATGGGCGCTTCCACGACGATTTCCGCCGGTGACACGGGCGGAGTGGGTCCCTACACCTACGACTGGGGCGGGACGGTACCGGGTTGCGCGGTGGCGACCAAGACCTCCGAATCGTTCAGCTGCGCCCCGACGACGGCCGGGTCCTATACGATCTCCCTGACAGAGACGGACTCTCTCGGACACACGGCGTCCGGCTCGCTCGTGCTGGTGGTGAAAGTCGCGCCGGCGATCACGGTGTCGCCGATGCAAGGGCCTATCGGAGCGACGGGAACCGTGACGGGGAGCGGGTTCACGCCCACTTCCGGAGCTACCGTCACGGGAGCCGGCGTCGCGCTGACGCCGAGCGGGTGCACGGTCGGTACGTTCAGCGGGACGAAGATCACGACGACCGCGAGCGGCACGTTCGACTGCACCTTCAAGGTCCCGATCACGCTCCCGGGCTCCTACCCTGTGGTGGGCCACGACGTGGCGACGGGCGCGACGACCGCGACCCAGACCTTCACGGTCACCCTTCCGTTGATCTCGGTCTCCCCGAAGCAGGGGCCGGTGGGTGCGACGGTGTCCGTGTCGGGGACAGGATTCTCGGTAGCGACCACACTGAAGTCCGTGGTCTTCGATGGAGTGTCGATCTCCACCTGCACGGGCGGCTCGCTGCTAACGAGCGCGTCGGGCTCCTTCAGTTGCACGTTCGCGGTCCCTGCCGGGACCTCAGGCACGATCGTGACCGCCACGGACGTGGGCGGACTGACGGCGATCGGTTCGTTCACGGTGACGACGCCCAAGATCACGTTGTCGCCGACCTCGGGAGCACCCGGCGCGACGGTAACGGTGTCGGGGACGGGCTTCTCGGTGTCGACGACGTTGAAGTCGCTCGCGTTCAACGGCGTGAAGATCACCGGTTGCACCAGTGGCTCCCTGACGACTACGGCGACGGGGACGTTCAGCTGCTCGTTCAAGGTACCGAGCGGTACCCCGGTGTCGACCGTCACCGTGTCGGCGACGGACGTGGGGGGACAGGTCGCCACGGCGAGCTTCAGAGTGACGTAGGCGCGCGGGACGGCTGCCCTCGATATTATTCACTCGAAGTTCCATCGGGGACCGTGTCGGACGGACGACGCCGACTCGCCGCGATCATGTTCACCCACATGGTGGGCTACGCGGCGCTCGCGCAGCGGGACGAGCCGCTGGCCCTGAGCCTGGTCGACGAGCAGCGCAAGCTAACTCGACCCCTCTTCGACCGATTCCGAGGAAGGGAAGTGAAGACGCTCGGCGACGGGGCGCTCGTGGAGTTCGACAGCGCGCTCCAAGCCATTCAATGTGCGGCGGAGATACAGCGTCGCCAGTATCTACGGAACTCCGGGCCTAGCGTCGTGTCCGTCGAACTGAGGATCGGGATTCACCTCGGCGACGTGGAACAGTACCGTGACGACATCTTTGGCGACGCCGTGAACATCGCGTCACGGATCGAACCGCTGGCCGAGGCGGGAGGAATCTGCGTCACCGGCTCGATCCGGGAGCAGGTCCAGAACAAGATCCCCTACCCGCTCACGCTACTGGAGCACACCGTGCTCAAGAACATCGAGTCCCCCGTCGCCGTGTACCGGGCCGAGCTCCCATGGATCTCTGGTGACGCGTCCGAGACCGCCTCGCGCACGGACCGGGCTTCCGCGCCCCTGCCAGATCTAGGGCACGTTCCCGGAGGACCGCGCCGGCTCGCCGCGATCATGTTCACGGACATGGTGGGGTTCTCGGCGCTCACGCAGCGGGACGAATCCCTGGCCCTGAGGTTGGTCGACGAGCAGCGGAAACTGACGCGGCCCGTGTTCGACCGGTTCCGAGGAAGGGAGGTGAGGACGATGGGCGACGGGGCGATCGTCGAATTCGACAGCGCGCTCGACGCGACCGAGTGCGCCGTGGCGGTGCAGCGGCACCTCTTCGAGCGGAACCGGGATGCGACCGGGGAACGATTCGAGATTCGGGTAGGGATCCACGCGGGCGACGTCGTCCACTCCGGGAGCGATGTCTACGGGGACGCCGTGAACATCGCGTCACGCGTCGAACCGCTGGCCGACGCCGGAGGGGTCTGCATCACCGGCTCGGTCCAGGAGCAGGTCCAAAACAAGATCCCCTACCCGCTCCGGCTCGTCGAGCACCCCGTCCTGAAGGAGACGGAGTCCCCGGTCGCGGTCTACCGGGTCGAGCTGCCGTGGACTCCGCCGAGCGTGTCCGAGGCGACCCCGTTCACGGACCGGAAGGCGGAGCTCGACCAACTGCGACGGGGGCTGGCCTCGCTCAAGTCGGGGGAAGGGACCGTGATGGCGGTCACGGGAGAGGCGGGCATCGGAAAGACCCGCGTGGTCGAGGAGCTCTTGGCCCGTGCGGAGCAGGAGACCGTTCGAGTACTGCGCGGCCGGGGGGACCGCGGCGGCCTCTCCGTGCCGTTCGCGCCTTGGTCCGAGGCCCTGCGCGAATTTGCCCGCGGCGCCCCGGATCCGCTTCTCGAAAAGCTGTGCAAGGACTGCGTCCTCGAGGTCAGCCAACTGGTCCCGGAGCTGAACTCCCGCGTCGGGCCGGGAGCGCCTCTCGGACCGGGCGTGGAACTATCTCAGCCTCGCCTCTTCGAGGGGATCCTTCGATTCCTCGAGAACGTAAGCCGTGACCGCCCCGTGATCGTCCTGCTGGACGATTTTCAGTGGGCGGACAGCGCCTCGCTTCAACTCTTCGAGTACATTGCCCGACGTCTCGGCGGCCGTCGGGTCCTCGTGCTCGTCGCCTACCGGGACGAGCAGCCCGCGACGCGAGGGACCCTGGACCTGCTGGTCGCGGGATTGGTCGGCGAGCATCGGCTCGAGCTCGTCCCGTTGAGGCGGTTCGATCCCCCCACGTCGGTGAAGATGCTCGTCCAGATGCTTCGGGGCCGGCTGCCTTCCTCGGGCGGGGAACTCGCCCCGTTGCTGATCGAAAAGTCCGGAGGGAATCCTAGGATCCTCGAGTCCCTCCTCGGGTCGCTGGTCGCGGAAGGGTCCCTCGTGTGGACGGAGGAGGGGTGGGCTCCGCGGCCCGGCGCGGACGTTCAGCTCCCGCCGGAGGTTCAGTCCGTCGCGCGACGACGGATCGAGGAGTTCGAGCCGCCCACCGTCGATGCTCTCCGACAGGCCTCCGTGCTCGGATTCCAGTTCTCGTTCGACGCCCTGCAGCGAATGACGGGGGTCGCTCCCGAGGCGCTCCTGGCTCGCCTCGAGGAGGCGCTCCGCGGCCGCATCCTGGAGGAGCAATCGGTCGGGTCCGGTCGCTCGAGGTACGCCTTCACGGACCGGACGGTGCGGGAGACGCTGTACGAGGAGATCAGCCTCGCCCGGCGGTCCCGCTATCATTCGGACGCGGCCCGCGTCCTCCAATCGCTGGCCGCCGAGGGGCTCCCGGTTCCGGCGGCGGAGCTGGCGAACCACTTCCGTCGCGCCAACGAGTGGGAGGAGGCGCTCGAGTACACCCTCCGTGCCGCCGAGGAGGCGGCCCGGCTCTACGCGCGCGAGGAGGCCCTCCGCCAGTACGGGTTCGCCCGGGAGCTGTTGGAATCGAGGCCCGACGAGAAGCGCCGGGCGGAGATCCTGTTCAAGGCCGGCGAACAGCTCGACCTTCTCGGGAAGAACTCGGAGGCCTACCGCTCGAAGTGCGAAGCGGCCGAAGTCTACGAGCATCTCGGCCTCAACGTGGAGGCCGGGACGGTCCACGACGCCATCGCCATGAGAATGACCATGAATAACGAGCCCGTCCGAGCGATGGAGCACGTCGATAAGGCCCGTCGGCTCCTCGAGACCGGACCGCCGAGCGTCGAGCTCGCCCGTCTCTACCACGTCACGGCGTTGGTGAAGTTCCAGGAGGTGCGCATGCCCGAGGCGGCCGAAAACTGGCTCCGCGCGATCGACGTCGCGAGGAAGGTCGGGGCGCTTCGGGAGGAAGCGTCGGCTCGCATGATGCTGGCCTGTGTCGTTCCGACCGAGGAGAGCGGGAAGGTCTGGGAGTATCTCGACACCGCGCTCGACCTGGCCACGCGGGCGGGAGAGAGAGTCGTGGTGACGAACGCGATGATTCTCCAGGCGATCGCGCTCCTCCAGATGCGCGGGGACGGAAGGGGCGCGCGGCGGAGGGCGGAGGATACGATCGAGTACTCTCGGAGGGGGGAGGACAAGCTCTTCGAGATGTTCGTGAAGGGGTCGGTCCTGACCCACGTCGAGTGGCGGCTGGGGGACCTCGAGCGAGCCGAGCGTATCGCGCTCGAGCACCGTACCTTCGCCGCCGGTGACCCTCGCCGCGAGCGACCGTTCGCGATCGTTGTCCTCGCCGAGGTGGCGCTCGCGCGGGGCGAGACGGACCGCGCGGAGAAGTTCCTCTGGGAGGCCGAGCGTCTGCTGGCCGAAGGCGGGGATTGGGGGGAGAGGGCGCAGGCCCAGATCGCCCTCGGCCGATGCGCGCTGCGGCGAAGGAAGCCCCTCTCGGCCGTCGATCACCTCCGGACGGCCTGCGACCTCTGCCGCAAGGCGGGACCCCCCGCGATGGACGCCATTGGCCTTTTCGAAGCCCTCTCCCTGATCGTTCGGGCGTTCCTGGACGCCGACCACCTCGACGAAGCGGAGGGAAGCCTTCGGGAGCTCGCGGACCTCGCCGAGAGGTTTGGAGAGGACCTGGGGCACGCGTTCCGCACCCGCGCGGAGGGTTGGGCGCGGATGGCCCGTCCTGGAGACTCCTCCGCCATCGCTCCGCTCGAGGAATCGGTCCGCCTATGGAAGCGGATCGGATGGCAGTACGAGTGGGCCGAGACGCTGCTCTGGCTCGCCTCGGCGTACCGACGTGCGGGAGAGGGCGCGCGGTCGACGGCGCTGACCGACCAGGCCGACGAGTTCCTCTCTAAGGTGGGTGCCCAACCCGACCTCGGGGAGGCCGGTTCCGTTCCGGGTTCTGCCGGTTCGTAGTACGCCCGCGGCCGAGCTCCCCGGGATTCAGGGGTATTCTCTTCGCGGGGACTGTACCGCGAAGCGCACCGTCACGTGCGCTCGACGGGACGCTTCGGACGCTCGTCCACCGTCAGTTGGAAGATGTCGGGCCGGGCGTAGTGGCCCACGACGTCCAGGTCGTACTTGCCCCGCACGACCTCCGCCCGGTCGATCTCGGCCGTGAGGATCGTCTCGCCTTCCCGGTCGGGCCCGGCCAGGAAGCGGCCGAACGGGTCCACGATGCAACTGCCGCCGGAGGTGACGACCTCCTCCGGGTCCGGTCCGAACCGGGAACGATAGTCCGCGGGGAAATCGCGCCGCCGGTTGAACTGGTTGCACGAGAGGACGAAGCAGCGACCCTCGACCGCGATGTGACGCATCGAAGCGAGCCACACGTCGCGCGCGTCGGCCGTGGGCGCGCAGTAGATCTCGACCCCCTTCGAATACATGGTCGCGCGGAGGAGAGGGAGGTAGTTTTCCCAACAAACAACCGCGCCGATTCGACCGAGGGAAGTGTCGTAGACCGACAGCGTCGAGCCGTCGCCGAATCCCCACACGAGCCGCTCGAGGCCGGTGGGCATCACCTTCCGGTGCTTCCCCAGAAACCGGCCGTCCCCCGCGAAGAAGAGGATGGTGCAGTAGAGCGTCCCTCCGTCCCGCTCGACCACCCCGATCACGAGATGGACGCGGTGCTTCCGCGCGGTTTCGCCGAGGGCGTCCACGACCGGTCCGGGCACCTCGACGCTGCTCTCCCAGTACCGACGGAAGTCCTCGCGGCCCTCGTCCGTCCGTTCGCCGATGGTCGCTCCGAAATCGAGACCCCGCGGATATCCGGAGAGGAACGCCTCGGGAAAGACCACGAGCTGGGCCCCCCGACGGGCCGCTTCGGCCGTGAGCTCCTGGGCCTTTTCGAGGCTCCGGTCAAGGTCGAAGGCGACCGCCGCAGCCTGGACCACCGCGGCGATGAACCGTCCGCCGCCTTCGGGCTTGGGCCGCTGCATCGTGCTCCGGCTCTCCCTCCCTCGGTCGCGCGAGTCGGTTCCGGAGAGGTACGAAGGCTCCTAAACCCTCCTCAGGGAGGGGGGAAGCTCCGGACCCCCCCGCCGCATCGGGCACGAGCCGTACGGCCCGTGCGGTCCGCGCGGATCGGGGGGCCCCGGGTGCCCGCTTCCGGTCCTCCCTATATATCCGCGGGACCGCTTGGCGCCGCCGATGGCTCCGATCCTGGGCGACTTTGCCCAGTTCCGAATCGCGTTCCGGTATCAGCTGCGGTCCTACCTGCGAACGTGGCGGTTTCTCGGTCTCCTGATCTTCGTGGTGCTGATCTCGATCGCCATCCTCGTGGTCCAGCTCCACCGGGGCGTGGGGGCCGTCCAGGCGAACAACCCGAGCTCGTCGAGCTACCTCACCGGCTACCTGTCGTTCATGTCGGACGCCGTCATCATCACCGGTGCGTTCCTCGGCGGGGACGCGCTGGCCGTGGACCTGGCGGGGGGTCCCGGGTATCTCATGCTCACGCAGCCGGTTCGCCGGCGCACGCTCCTTGCGGGCCGATTCGCCGCCGCGGCCGCGACCGGCGCGGTGATCGGGCTCGTTTACTACGGCTTCTCCGCCGGCGCGGTCCAGTACTTCTACGGAAACGTCCCGGTCGGGGTCCTGTGGTCGATCGGGGAGGCGCTCCTGTTCCTGCTGGCGGTGCTGGCGGTCGCGTTCTTCTTCAGCTCGTTCTTCCGGAGCCCCACCATCGCGATCGTCGCCGCCCTCCTCATCCTGATCATCGCGTTCCCGCTGGTCACCACGATCGGCACCCTCACCGGCACCGAGCCGTGGTTCTCCCTCGACTACGGGTCCCAGGCGATCACCTCGGTGCTCAACCCGAACTTCGTCCACGAGTCGGTCATGCACCTCCCGGTCGGTCGCGGCGGGGGGACGCTCGCGATCTACTCGTTCTCGCCGTACCCCTGGGAGGGAGCGCTCATCATGGCGGTCTACCTAGCCGTCTTCCTGGGCCTCTCCTACGTCATCTACCGCCTCAAGGAGGTGAAGGGGTAGGATGCCGACGCTCGAGGCGGTGGGCCTCTCGAAGCGCTTCAACTCGACGGCCGCGCTCGACCACGCGACGTTCCGTTACTCGGGCGGCGCGGCGATCGGGTATCTCGGACCGAACGGGGCCGGCAAGACCACGACCCTGAAGCTGTTCGCCGGCCTCCTTCGACCCACCGAGGGCCGAGCGCTCATCAACGGGTTCGACGCGGTTTCGGACCCCAAGACCGGGCTTTGGGAGGTCGGCTCCCTCATCGAGACCCCGGAGCCGTACCCGGCCCTGAGCGCCCGAGAGACCCTCGCGATGATCGGCGAGTTCCACGGACTCTCCTCCGAGGAGATCCGGGACCGGACGGATCGGTACGCCCGGGAGCTCGAGCTGCCGCCCCTCGACCGAAAGACGGCGAAGCTCTCGAAGGGGCAGAAACAGCGGATCGTGATCGCCGGGATCTTGCTCCCCGAACCGCAGGTCCTGCTGCTGGACGAGCCGACGAGCGGACTCGACCCGGCCGAGCGGGTGGTCATCCGCAACCTCCTGCTCCGCTTGAAGCGAGAGAACCGGCTGATCCTGATGAGCTCCCACCTCCTGCAAGAGGTGACCGAGATCTGCGATGGCGTGATCTTCATCAATCAGGGCCGAATTCTCCTCCAGGACACGGTCGAGAACATCGGCAACCGCTTCCGGGTGCGGAGCCTCGACGTCGAGTTCGCCCGACCGGTCGACGCCGTCTCTCTCGGGACGATTCCCGGCGTGTCGAACGTCCAGCCGATCTCTCCCACCCGCTTCCGCCTCGGGTTCGACGGCTCCGAGGACGCGCGGGCCCGGATCCTCGAAGGGTGCCAGGGGATCGGACGGGTGACGTCGTTCACCAGTTCGGCACTGACGCTCGAGGACGCCTACCTGCGGCTGATCCAGGGAGGTCCCGGAGCCTAAGGTGGGGGCGGCTCGAGACTAGCCGAGCCGGTCCGAGTCCGTGCGCAGGTCGATGCCGTGCTCGAGCACCGACTTGAGGTTCATCAGGTAGTACGCCCAGCCGGATTGGATCCCTCCGAAGAGGACCACCCACTTCTTGCCGGACTTGAAGCCCCGGTGCGTGAGCGAGAGCAGCGTGCCCTTGCCCTGCCGCTCCAGCTCGAAGCGGGCCTCCGTCTCGAGCACCTTCCCCCCCTCGGTCTTGTCGACCCATACCAGGTAGAGCTTCTTCCCGGGGTCGACGGCCTTCACCCGTCCCTTCATCGAGAACCCGCCCCGCCAGACGAAGCGGAACGGAGCGCCCTCCTTTGGAACGAAGGTCGCCTTCTCGAGAAACCACTCGGCGAGGTGCCGCGGCTCGGTGAGCGCGGCGTAGACCCGGGCGGGGGGGACCGCGTAGTAGAACTGCTGGTGGATCGGGGGGATCTTCGCCATCGCCCCGCAGAGGAAGGCCTCCCTGATAAGCCCGCTCCGCGCTCCGGTAAGGGGGACCGGAGACGTCGGTCCGGATTACGGAGTTTCCGTAATCTCTCACCGACGCACCGCTTCCGCCGGATCGGGCCGACTTATCCGCTGCCGCGCCTCGGGGGACCGCTCGTCCCATGGCCGCCGGTCCCACCTCGGAATCTCCGGGAGTCGGGGCGAGCCCGAGGGTCCGCAGGCTCGCGCTGCGGGGGGAACAGGAAACCCTCGTCATCCCGCTCTACGCGAGGGCCCTCGACTACCGCTCGCGTACCTCGATCCTGCAGGACGCACGCGCCAGCGAGATCGTGGCCTCGATCGACTACGACTTCGAGCGGCTCCGGACGCGGGGAAGCGGCCGGCTGCTCGTCGTGCGGGCCCGGCAGTTCGACGAGTGGGCGCGCGAGTATCTGCGGTCCCAGCCGAGCGCCGTGGTGCTCAATCTCGGCTGCGGATTGGACTCGCGGGTCGAACGGGTCCGACCTCCGTCCGAAGCGCTCTGGGCCGACGTCGACCTTCCCGAAGTGATCGAGCTGCGCCGCGTCTTCTTCTCGGAACGCGACGGCTACCGGATGTTGGCCGGCTCCATCATCGACGCCGCGTGGCTCGACGGTCTCCCCCACGACCGACCCGTCCTCGCGGTCGCGGACGGAGTCCTCGAGTATCTGCCTCCAGACGACGTGCGAGAGCTCTTCCGTCGCCTGGTCACGACGTTTCCCCGAGGCGAGATCGTCTTCGACGTCATGAGCTCCAAGGCGATTCGCATGGGCAACGAGCGCCTTCGCGCGCGGAGCGGAGCGCTCCTGCGGTGGTCGGTCGACGACCTCCGGAGCGTCGATGCGTTCCATCCGAAGCTCAAGCGAACGGCCGACCTCGCGGTGTTCGGCTCTCGCTACCTGCCGCAGCGCTACCGGCTTCTCTTCGGAATCGGCTACTTGGTCCCGTCGTTCCGCCGAACCATCCGGCTGGTGCGTTGCGAGTTCTGAGGCCGGAATCGCCCAGGTTCGGACCGTCGGGACGGCTCCGCCCTCTCCCGAGGGGGACGCAGGCGCTTTCCCCGTCGCCCGCCTCCCGGCGGGCGAGAGAGGGAACCGTTGAACTCGTACGACACGATCGTGGTCGGGCTCGGAGGCGCCGGTTCGGCCGCCGCGTACCACCTGGCACGGTCGGGGAGCTCGGTGCTCGGTCTCGAGCAGTTCGGCCCGGTCCACCCGCACGGCTCGTCCCACGGGAAGTCGCGCATCTACCGGACCGCGTACTTCGAGGGGAAGGAGTACGTCCCGCTCGTCCGGCGGGCACAGGAGCTCTGGTTCCGGCTCCAGGAGGAGTCGGGCGAGCGAGTGATCCGGCGGACCGGGGGGCTCATGCTCGGGCTCCCGTCGAGCCCGACGGTGGACGGGGCGCTCGCGACCGCCCGTGCCTGGGCGCTCGACCACTCCCTGCTCGGGGCCGCCGAGGTGCGCGAGCGGTTCCCTCAGTTCCTCGTGCGGGACGACGAGGTGGCCCTGTGGGACCCGGACGCCGGGGTCCTGTTTCCCGAGACCTGCATTCGGGCGCATGCCGCGGGCGCGGTCGACGGCGGCGCCGAACTGCATTACGGGGAGGCGGTCCGGTCCTGGCACGCCGAGGGCGACGCGGTCGAGGTGGAGACCCGCACGGGTCGCTACCGGGCCCGTTCGCTGGTCCTGACGTGCGGGGCTTGGACCGCCCAGGTCGCCGGCGAACTCGACCTTCCGCTCGAGGTCGAGCGGCAGTTCATGCTCTGGTTCCCGTCGACCGAGTCGGACCTCGTCAGCCCCGAGCGTATGCCGGTCTTCCTCTGGGACCGGGGGCCGGACGGCCACTCCTACGGCCTGCCGGACTTGGGCGACGGGGTGAAGGTCGGTTCGTGGGAAGGCAAGGTCGCCGGCACTCCGGAGACCGCGGATCGGGAATTTCGGGAGACCGAGGCGGAACCGGTCCGCCGATTCGTTGCCCGGTCGCTCCGGGGCGTCATCCCGCGCGAACGGGAGCACGTGTCGTGCCTCTACACCAACGCCCCGGACCATCACTTCCTGCTCGGGCGACACCCCCGGTACCCGAACGTCCAAGTGGTCAGCGCGTGCTCGGGTCACGGGTTCAA
>JASHYY010000070.1 GCA_030042815.1 Thermoplasmata archaeon
ATGGATCACCTCCTAGAACGCCGGCCGTTCTCGGTCGGTCGTTCGGGTCGCGATCGTCCCGAGCGCGGGACGCGTACCTCCTCCCCTGTCGGGTCATCAACCCTTTTTTGAGTAGTTACACCTGATTTATTAGCACCTGCTTTCATCGACTCGGCCGATGCTCCGACCTCCCTCGGTCCACGAGGTGCCGGAGAGCCTCCGGGCCGCCGCCCGGTCGCTCGCCTCCGGCGAGCCGATCCTGATCTTCGACGCCGTCGACCGCGAGGCCGAGACCGACCTCACGATCTTGAGCGAGCGGGCCACGCCCGAGCTCGTCCGCCTGCTCCGCCAGGACGCGGGCGGCTGGATCTGCACCGCCATCTCCGAGGAGCTGCGCCGGCGCCTCGGCCTCCCGTTCTACTCGGACCTCCTCCTCCGCTCCGAGCCGAACTACCCGATCCTGGGCGACCTCGCCCGCGAGGAGCTCCGGTACGACCGGCGCAGCCCGTTCGGGGTCCACCTCCACCACCGCGCCACGTACACGGGGATCCCGGACAACGACCGGGCGACCGCGATCCGCGCGGTGGGGGCGCTCGCCCGCGACGCGCCGCGCCTCGCGGACGTCGAGCTCCGCCGCCGGTTCGTCGCCGAGTTCAGTTCCCCCGGCCACCTCCCGATCATCTACGCGGCGCCCGGACTCCTCTCCGAGCGGAAGGGTCATACGGAGCTTTCGGTCTCGCTCGCGCGGATGACCGGTCTCTCCGAGTCGATGACGGTCTGCGAGATGCTCGGCGACTCGGGCGGCGCCCGGTCCCCGGCGGCGGCGCGCGCCTACGCCGAGTCCCACGGCTGGCCGTTTCTCGAAGGACGGACGATCGTCGAGGCGTGGCGGGCATGGTCGTCCGCGTGATGGCGACGGGGGTCTTCGACCTCCTTCACCCGGGCCACCTCTACTTCCTCGGCGAGGCGCGCAAGCTCGGCGACGAGCTCGTGGTCGTGGTCGCCCGCGACCAGACCGCGCGGCGGCTGAAGCACGAGACGTACGTCCCCGAGCACATGCGCCGCGAGATGGTCGAGGCGCTGAAGCCGGTCGACCGGGCGATCCTCGGGTCGACCACCGACATCTACGAGACCGTCGTCGCCGAGCGCCCGTCGATCATCGCGCTCGGCTACGACCAGGTCTGGAACGAGCGGGAGGTCGAGTCCGAATGCGCCCGCCGCGGCGTCCCGGTGAAGGTCGTGCGGATCGGTCCGCTGCGCCACGACGACCTCGCGACGCGGCGCATCGTCGAGCGGATCCTCGAGCGGGCCGCGAAGGAGCCGCGGCCGTGAAGAAGGTCGGGGTCGCCGACACGACGTTCGCGCGCGTCGACCTCGCGGCCTACGCCGTCCGCGCCCTTCGAGCGCGCGGGACCGGGTTCAAGCTCGTCCGCCGGACGGTTCCCGGGATCAAGGACCTGCCGGTCGCGTGCCGCCGCCTCTTCGTCGAGGACGGGGCCGACCTCTGCCTCGCCCTCGGGATGCCGGGGAGGGCCGAGTACGACAAGACCTGCGCCCACGAGGCGTCGCTGGGTCTCCTCTTTACCGGCGTGCTCGAGGCGAAACCGATCGTCGAGTGCTTCGTCTTCGAGGACGAGGCGTCGTCCGACGCGGAGCTCGAGACGCTCGGGCGGCGGCGCGCCGAGGAGCACGCGCTGAACGCCTACGCGCTCCTGTTCCGGCCCCACGACCTCGCCCGGCGGGCGGGGGAAGGGCTGCGCCAGGGGTTCCCCGACGCGGGCCCGGCGCGGCGGGCCCGCTGACGATCCTTCGAGGAAGGTCCACCAGTACGGAGGGAACACGATGCCGAAAGGGAAGGGCGAAGGGGACGGGATCACGGTCGCGATCGTCGCGAGCGAGTACAACTACGACGTGACGCTGCTCATGGTCGAGCGCGCGAAGGAAGAGGTCGCGTTCGTCGGCGCGACGCTCGGTCCGGTCGTGAAGACCCCCGGGGTCTACGACATGCCGCTCGCGGTCAAGGTGCTCTTCGAGAAGCCCGGGGTCGACGCGGTCGTCGCCCTCGGCGCGGTCATCGAGGGCGAGACCCAGCACGACGAGGTCGTGATGAACCAGGCGGCCCGCAAGCTCGCCGACCTCTCGGTCGAGTACGGCAAGCCTCTCGGCCTCGGGATCTCGGGGCCGGGCGAGACCCGGCTCCAGGCGCAGGACCGGATCGAGAACGCCGGGAACGCGGTGCGGGCGGTCGTGAAGATGGTCCGCCGCCTGCGCGCGCTCGGCTAGCGCGCTAGTTGGGCCCGAGCCCGAGTCGCTCGCGCAGGAAGCCGAACGCCGCCTGGCCCTTCGCCGTGTGCGGCGTGACCGAGAGCGGTCCGCTCGCGCCCGGGTCGGGCGTGCGCGTCGTGAGCATCCGTCGCAGCCGGTCGTGCCCGACCTCGACGGTCACGTCCGGGGAAGGGAGCGCACCGGGGGCGACCGAGACGGAGCCCTCCGCGTCGACCCGCAGGGAGGCGGTCGCGTCCTCGGTGCGGAAGACCCAGACCTGCGGCAGGTAGTGGCGCAGCATCGCCCCGAAGAATCCGCCGAGGCGGCTCTTCACCTCCTTCTCGAGGCCCGGCGCGAGGCCCCGCAGCAGCTCCTCCAACCCGCTCATGAGGCTCCGGGGAACCGCGGGGCCGGATTAAGCCACCGCTCGAGGGCACGACGCCGCCAAGCGGA
>JASHYY010000071.1 GCA_030042815.1 Thermoplasmata archaeon
CCGAGTGCCCCGAACACTACGACCACCGCGACGATCAGTGCTTTCGCTGCGCTATGCCTTCGGCTCAATTTCTGCTCCTGGGATGACTGCGGACACCCGGACCGCGGGATCGCATCCCGCGGGGGCGAACGGGAAACGCCCTGATAAACCTGCCTTCGGCCTCCCTCCCCCGGTCCGCGGTAGGGCCGCGAAATCCCCCGCCGCTCGAGGGCCAGTTCGAGGCGGAAGACGCGAAATCTCCGGAGTTTCCGGAGATTACGAAGCGATCTCGCTCACGGGACGACGACCGGGGCAGCGGGCCCGGGTTCTCGCCTTCGCTCGTCGATCGACGTCAGCTGGTGTCGGTCGATCGCGAGCCACCGCCAACCTTCCCGCGTCTCGACCGGCACGATCAGTAGGTCGTTGCCCGCGAGGTCCGAACGGTAGGAGCGCAGGTTCGCAAAGACGCGGTCCGGCTTCTCTCCGACGAGGTCGGATAGCTCGGACGTCGTTCCGATCCATCCGCCGCCCCGGACCAGGCCCTGGAGCACGTTCAGGTATCGCGGCAGTCCTGAGGCGGGCTCGGGGGTCGCCCGTCCGCCCGAGATCGAGGGGTTCGGACGGGGTACCGTGGGGACGTTGGGTCCGAGGTGTTCCACGACGTCGGTCCACGCCGACGGGGCCTTGGCGGGGGCCTCGCGCGGGGGCGCCGGGCCCCGGACCTCGTCGACCTCCCGCAGGATGGAGTCGAGCTGGGTCTCCCATCGGGTGAGCCGAGGAGGGGGGGGCGGGGACGGGACGGCCGGCAGGATCGGTGCAGCCGAGGGACGGGAGGCGAAGCTCGGGGGAGAGGCGTCGGACTCTCCCACGTCGTGCGAGGGGACGAAGATGTCCGGGTCCGAGACCCGGGCCTCGACGACGCGGACGAACTCGGCCAGTTCTTGGTCCGGGACCGGACGCTGGTTCCGGCGCATCCGGAAGCGGTCGAGGGCTTCGCGCAGCTCGACGCTCGGTACGCGCAGCGTGCGTCGATGCTCGCCGTCTCGGAGGGCGACGCACGGGGTTCCCTGCGCGTCGCGGACGAGGCGGAGCCCCGCGTACTGGACGAGGTCCCGGTAGAGCTCGTGCGCCGGCGGCCCGCCCATCGCGCCGATCGGGGGGATCCACTGTCGCGTCGGAGGCCGGCTCACGTCGCGGATCCGGATCTCGTCGGTCGTCACGGGATACCGCTCCCGGGCGGGACCGACTTCCCGACGTCTCGGCTCCCCGGCAGGTCCACGGGGATGGGTCGAATTCCCACCTATAGACCTTTTCGCAGGAAAGGAAGGGGTTCGCCTGCGCGAGACTCGGCGGCGCCTACGGGTACGTGATCGCGATCTGGACGTTCGCTCCGTTGACGATCGCCGCTCCGCTGGAGGGGGTCGACGGGCTTCCGTCGATGACTCCCGAGACCCAGGCGTACGTCCCGTTGGGGACCCAGAAGGTGACCGTGCGCACGTTGCTCGACTCGTTGATCCCGTTGAGTATGACCCACCACGTCGTGTGCGCAGGGAGTCCGCTCTCCGTGAACTTCACCTGGTAGAGGGGGAACGGGACGAGCGGGTGGTAGTCCCCGCCGACCGTGATGTAGCCCCCGTCGTCGTACGGCAGGATGCCGTACGGGTCGGACGCCGTTCCGTAGTTCGACCAGTAGTTGCCGCCCTCCCAGCTCAGTCCGAGGATGCTCCCCGTGAGGTACCACCCGTTCTTCTCCCGCACGTCGCTCGACGGCTGGACCTTCACGTTCCAGGTGTTGACGTTGATCTGGAACGCCCCGGTGTAGAAGTTCTCGGGGAGCTCGATCGCCGTGATCGGGGTCAGGAACGCGTTGTTGAAGATCACGTCGTTCGACTCGAATTCCCACAGGCTCGGGTAGACCCCGTAGTTCAGGATCGCCGACGGGTCCGCGGCCACGGTCGGAGTGGGGTAGAAGACGTTGCCCCAGATCAGGTTGTTTCCACCGCCCGAGTCGATGATCCCGTTCGTCTCCACGAAGAACGTGTTGCCCGCGATCAGGTCGTTGCTCGAGTTCCACAGGTAGATCGAGGCCGGTTCCCCGAAGTCGAGATTCACCGAGAACCAGCCCGAGAGCTGGTCGCTCGCCACGATGGAGACGTGGGACGCGTCGTAGAGCTCGATGTTCAGCTGGTCGGTCAGCGGTAGGCCCGAGAGGCTGAGTCGGCCGCCCAGGTCCTGGCTCGGGAGGTACGTGAGGCCGAACGCCGGCAGGTCGTAGGCGTTCACGAACGCCGTGGTGTCGATCAGGTAGATCCCCGGGAAGACCGGGAAGTCGAAGTCGTTGATCTCCCCGAACAGCGAGTTCACCACCGCGGGACCGTTGAACAGGTCGTACGGGTTCGCGAGCGTCCCCGTCCCGCCGGGCGCCGAGATCGCCGCGAGCTGGCTGTTGGACTCCGCCCACAGCGGCGTGTAGTCGCCCAGCGACGGGTCGGAGGTCATCGTGACCGTCCAGGTACCGCCGCTAGGATA
>JASHYY010000072.1 GCA_030042815.1 Thermoplasmata archaeon
AGGAGGGCCGGGAGGCGACGTACGCGCGGTACTTCCGCACGGTTCGGTTCCACGGCGGAGGACGGCGGCGCGGATGCGTCGACGACGTCTGGACGTTCCCGAAGTTCTCCGATATCGCGGCCCCCGAAGTGCAGCAGCGCCTGCGCGCCCACGGCGTCCTGCTCGTCCCGAACCGGGCGTTCAGCTCCTACCTGCCGCTCGAGGCGATCGAGAACGACTTCCGCGTCCCGATCGTCGGGTCCCGGGCGTTGCTGCGGATCGAGGAGCGGAGCGAGCGGGAGAACTACTACACCCTCCTCGAGTCGGCCGGGGTCTCGATCCCCCGCGCGATCCCGTCCCCCGACGCGATCGACCGCCTCGCGATCGTGAAGCTCCCCCACGCGACCCGGCGGCTCGAGCGGGGGTTCTTCACCGCGGCGAACCCGGCGGAGTACCGGAAGAAGACGGCCGAGCTCCTCGAGCGCGGGACGATCCGGGCGGACGACCTCGCCGGCGCCCGGATCGAGGAGTACGTGCTCGGGCCGGTCTTCAACTTCAACTTCTTCTTCTCCCCCCTCGTCCCCCGCACGGAAGGGCTCGAGCTCCTCGGCGTGGACGAGCGGCGCGAGAGCAACCTCGACGGCCTCGTACGCCTCCCGGCCGCGCAGCAGCTCGAGCTCTCCGAGTCGGCCCGCATCCCCGAGTATCTCGTGGTCGGGCACGGTACGTTAACGGTGCGCGAATCCCTGCTGGAGGAGGTGTTCCGCATGGGCGAGAAATTCGTGGACGCGGCTCGCGCCCGCTCTCCGCCGGGAATCCTCGGACCGTTCTGCCTGCAGACGTGCATCGACAAGGACGGCCGCCCGACGGTCTTTGACGTCGCCGCGCGAATCGGCGGCGGCACGAACGTCCACCTCGCGCTCGGGCACCCGTACGGGAACGCGCTGTGGCGGACGCCGATGAGCACGGGCCGTCGGATCGCGGTCGAGCTCCGCCATGCGATCGACCAGGGCCGCCTCGCGGAGGTCGTCACATGAGCGCGGCCGCCCGCGCGGCGCCCCTCCGCCGCACGCCGCTCTACGATTTCCACCGTCGCCACGGCGCGCACCTCGTCCCGTTCTCGGGCTGGGAGATGCCGCTCTATTACTCGGGCATCCTCGCCGAGCACAAGGCCGTCCGCACGTCGGTGGGCCTGTTCGACGTCTCGCATATGGGGATCCTCACCGTCGAGGGAGGGCATGCGGCCGACCTGCTCTCGCGGCGGACGACCGCAAACGTCCCGGGGCTCACCCCCGGCCAGGTCCGCTACACGTTCCTGCTCGAGTCGACCGGGGGGATCGTCGACGACCTCCTCGTGAGCCGGCTCGACGAGGGCGACGCGCTCGCCCCTACGTTCCTCACCGTCCCGAACGCTGGACGCGCGGACGAGGTCGAGGAGATCCTCCGTCAGCACCGGGGTCCCGACACGAAGATCCAGCGCTGGAACGGACCGGTCGCGCTCCTCGCGGTCCAGGGGCCCGGCTCCCGGGCGCTCCTCGAGCAGCAGATGGGGTGGGACCTCGGGAAGCTCGCCTTCTACCATCTCGCGTTCTACCCGGCGAAGTCCGGCGGCCACGCGACGGGCTCGCTCGGGCGCCCGTTCCCGGGCGCCCTCGGCGAGAGCCTCCTCGTCAGCCGCACCGGCTACACCGGCGAGCTCGGCTACGAGGTGTTCGTGCCCGCCGAGGCGGCGGACGCGCTCGCCGAACGCCTGGTCGTCGCCGGCGCGGTCCCGACCGGGCTCGGCGCCCGCGACTCCCTGCGCCTCGAGAAGGGGTATCTCTTGAGCGGGGCCGAGTTCCACCGGGACCACACGCCGCTCGAGGCGGGCCAGGACCGGTTCGTCGATTTCGACCACGAGTTCATCGGCCGCCCGGTGCTCGACCAGCAGAAGGCCGAGGGGACGGCGGTCCGCCTCGCGGGCATCGAGACCCGGGAGCCCGGGGCGATCCCGCGCCACGGGACGCCGATCCGGGCGGACGGACGGGTCGTCGCGGAGGCGACCAGCGGAGGCCTCTCCCCGACCCTCGGCTACGGGATCGCGCTCGGCTACCTCCCTCGGGACCTCGCCGCGGTCGGGACCGGGGTCGAGCTCGAGATCCGCGGCCGAACGGCCTCCGGGAAGGTCGCCCCCCTCCCGTTCCTCAAAGCGCCTCCGCCGCGAGCTAAATAGAGGGAGTCTCCCATCTAAGGCGACACCGATGGCGGCCGAGGCCGGGAACGGTCGCCCGTTCGTCGGCCGGGCAGAGGCGGTCGATGCCCTGTACCGGCGGCTCGAGGACGCGCGGGCAGGCAATGGCGGGGTGACGCTCCTCGTCGGAGCGACCGGGGTCGGGAAGTCGACCCTGGTCGGCGAGCTCGTCCGCAACGCCCGGACCCAGGGCACGACCGTCCTCTTCGGCCGGGCGGCCGCGCTCGACGCGCCGCCGCCGTTCACCCTACTGCGCTCGGCGCTCGAGAGCGCCCGGGAGGAGCCGTCCCATCCCGAGGCGGCCGTGCCCGGCTTCCCCGGTCCCGAGGGGATCCTCATCGGCTTCGCCCCGCGGCTCGACGACCTCGCCCGCTCCTCGCCGGTCCGGATCGAGGAGCGGCTCCTCTCCGCGCTCGGGGAGGTCGACGAGCGCGGGGAGTCGCTGCGCGAGCCGATTTGGACGGGGATCGCCGAGCAGTTCTTTGAGCTGACGCGGCGCGGCCCGACCGTCCTCGTCCTCGAGGACCTCCACCGCGCCGACGAGCCGAGCCTCGAGGCGCTCGAGTTCGTCGCCCGCCAGCTGCAGAACCGTCCGCTCTGGGTCGTC
>JASHYY010000073.1 GCA_030042815.1 Thermoplasmata archaeon
CCGGAGAGCTGCTCGAGGCGCGCGACCGTCTTGCCGACCGGACGGGCCTTGATGAGGAGCCCGCCGGCGAGCGGGTCGTCCGGGTTCTCGAGCAGGATCTCCCCCTCGCCGCCGGCGGAGAGCTCCCCGTAGATCTCCCGGAAGCTCGTGTTGACCTGGGTGACGACGTCCGCGATCTTCTCGCGCTTCTTCTTCTCAATCTCGCCGACGAGCGCGAGGAGCTCGTTCTTCTCGGTCGTGAGGCGTGCGACCTCCGACTGGAACTCGTCGAGGCGCGCCTTCTCGGCGTCGTACTCCTCGACCGCCCGCTGGTTCACGTCGCCGAGCGACGCGAGCTGCTGGTCGAGCGCGGCGATCTTCTTCTTGAGCTCCTCGACCGAGACCGGCTTCTCGTCCGGCTCCGGTTCGGGGAACTGGCGGAGCGCCTCCTCGAGCTCGTGGAAGTGCTGCTCGGCCTGGGCGAGCCGGGTCTCCTCGGAGGTGAGCATCGACCGGCGTGTCTCGAGGTTCGCGCCGACCTGCCCGAGCTTGCCCGTGACGGTGAGCCGCTCCTCCTCGAGCCGGCGCTTCTTCTCCGCCTGGCCCTTGGCCGCCTCCGACTGCTTCGACTCGAGCGCCTTCAGGGCGTCCAGGCTCTCGCGGGCGTCCCGGACCTGCCGCTCGGTCTGGGCGATCTCCTTCTTCTTCGCGGCCGCGTCCTTCTCGGCCTTCCCGAGCTCGGTCTGCCGCGCGTCGAGGTTGGCCGCGAGGGCCTGCAGCGACGCGCGGACCGCCTCGAGCTCGCCGTTCACTCGGACGCGCTCGTTCGCGGTCTTCTGGGACGATTCCTGGAGCGTGCGCAGTCGGTTCGAGAGCGCCTCCGGCAGCTGGCCGAGGTACTGCTCCTGGGCCTTCTGCTGGGCGGTCTTCAACGCACCGATCTCTTCCGAGAGCTTCGCGATCGCGGCCTCGGCCTCGGTGAGCGCCGCCTCCGCCTTCTTCTGCTCGGCGACCGCGTCCCGGATCCGCTCGCGCGCCGCCGTCAGGCGGTCGCGGGCGGCGGTGAGGTCCTTCGCTACGACCTCCCGGTTGGATTGGTGGGCCTGGTCCTCGATCGACCGGCGGGAGAGCTCCTCGGCGAGCGAGCGGATCCGCTCGCCGACCGGAGCGAGCTCGGCGCGCGCCGCCGACTCGGCGGCGTGCTTCTCGCGCAGCTCCTCCCCGAGCCGCTTCAGCTCGACCGCGCTGTCGGCGCCGCGGCCCTGGGTCGACGGGTCGAGGTAGCCGCCCGAGATGGCCCCGGTCGCCTCGATGAGGTCGCCCGACAGCGTCACGAGCCGGACCCCGCCCATCTGGGCGCGGGCGTGGCCGAGGTCGTCCATCACGACGGTCTCGCCGAAGACGAACCAGAACGCCGGACGCAGGGACTCGTCGAACTTCACGAGGTCGATCGCGAACCCGACCGCCCCGGCCGATTTCGAGACGACCTGGGACTTCCCGTGCGGGCGCCCCGGCAGCATCTTGTTGAGCGGCAGGAAGGTGGCGCGTCCCCGCTTCTCCTCGCGCAGGAGCTTGATGCACTCCTCGGCGACCTGGTCGGTCTCGACCACGAGCGCCTGGAAACGGCCTCCGCCCGCGACCTGGAGGGCGGTGCGGTGCTTCGGGTCGACCTCCGCGAGCTCCTCGACCGTTCCGCGGATCCCCGAGATCTTGCCGAGGTTCCGCTGGGAGAGGAGGTAGTCGACCGCGGCCAGCGCGTTCGGCCGGCCGCCGGCCTCGGCGCGGGCCTTCAGCCGGGCATCGAGGGCGAGGTACCGGCGGTTCAGCTCGAGGACCTCTTGGGCGAGGCGGTCGGCCTCGGCCGTGAGGTTCTTCTCCTTCGACTTGAGCCCGAAGAGCTCCTTCTGGAGGTCCCCGGTGGACGGCCCGGCGCCGGCGCGACCCGGCCCGGCCTCTTTCGCGCGCAGCTCGAGGTCCTTGACCTCGACCTCGCGCTCCCGGAGGTCCTCCTCGACCTGCGCCTGCGTGCGCTCCGCGGCGTCGCGCGCGGCGTTCGCCGCCTCGCGCGTCTGGACGGACTCTTGCCAGCGCTTCTGCTTCGCGTCGAGCTGGCGTTGGATCTCGAGCTGCTGGCGCCGAGCGGACGCGAGCTTGTCCGGGGACTTCCCCGGCGCGCCGGTCGCGGACTGGATCTCGGAACCGACCTTGGCGGCCTCCGCTTCGAGAGCGGTGAGTTGCCCCGCGAGCTTCGCCTCGTCGGCCTCGAGGGTCTTCTTCTGGGCCTGGTCGGCCTTGACCGCTCCCGCGAGCTCGTCGACCTGGCGGGCCGAGGCCTCGAGCGCCTCCCGGAGATGGCCGAGGCTCTGGTCGAGCCGGGCGAACGCCATCTTCTTCTCGTCCAGCTCGTGCTTGAACTTCACCGCCGCTTCGCCGCCGGCTTCCGCGATCTCCCGGTCGATCGCGTCGACCGCGCGGGCGAGCTCGTCCTGGCGGGCGGAGAGGGTCGTCCGCTCCTTCTCGAGCCGCTCGAGCTCGGTCCGGACCGCCTCGACCTGCTTCCGGCAGGTCGCGAGTTCCTGCTCGGCCATCCGGTGGCCCGCGCGCGCGAGGCGTGCCTCGGTGCGCCGCCGGTCGTCCTGGATCTGCTTGTACTGGATCGCCTGGAGTCGCTGTCCCTCCAGCGAGGCGAGCCGCGACTTGATGTCGCCGAGCAGCGTCTGGATCCGGTCGAGGTTCTGGTCGAGGTCCGCGCGCTTCACCTGGGCGCGCTCGAGCTCCTCGTCGTACTGGCTGATCCCCGCGAGCCGCTCGAGAAGGCCCCGGCGGGGGACCGGCCCCATCGTGACGACCTTGTTGACGTCGCCCTGCTGGACAAGGTTGTACCCGTCCCCGGAGAGTCGGGCGTGGGAGAGCAGCGCGTCGATCTCGGTCTGGGTCGTGCGCTTCCCGTTGACGTAGAAGTAGGAGTAGTAGCCGTCGGGGTCGCTCGGTGCGAGCTTCACGTACCGGGTGATCTCGACCTCGTCCGCGTCGGAGGGGATCATCCGGTCCGCGTTATCGAAGACGAGCGAGACCTCGCATTCGGTGGCGGGCTTCTTCGAAGCCCCTCCGTTGAAGAACAAGTGGGTCAGGCGCTCGGCCCGAAGGGCCTTCGAACTGGTCGGACCCAGAACGAAAAGGATCGCGTCTGAGATGTTCGACTTCCCCATCCCGTTGGGGCCGGCCACTCCCGTGAACCCCGGCTGGAAGGGGATCTCCGTAGCCCCCGCGAACGACTTGAAGTTCCGCAGCTTGATCCGTTTCAGGTACATCGAGCGCTGTCCCCTGCCGGCACCCCGTCTGCGACGTCCGTCGCCGACGACCGCCCGTTTGTCGGACGGATGTCAGCGCGGCTCTCCGAGGCCTGTCAGCCATATTTAACAGTATAGTCCCAAGGGCACTCGGCGGTCCGGTCAGCGCCATCTTCGTGTGGCGCATCGTTCGAGGCCCGATCCGCCCGAGCCCGTTTGCCCATCCGCCCCGGTCGCCGGCCGGTACTCGTCCCTCCGGCCCCCCCACCGTGGCGAGGTGTTCGCAGCGACCCTCCTACGACTTGGGGAGCCGAGCTGCCGCGCTCCCGGCCACCGGGCACCCTCGGGAGAGGGCTTTGGACGGGGCGGGAGGGCCAGATCCCCGGACCGGCCCGTCGTCTCGCGCCTCGGGTCAGGTCGGAGGGGCGGAGCGAGGGGGCGATGCGGGGGCCCCGGACGGAGGGAAGCGCCAGGCGATCGCGGTCCGACGGACTCGGTAGTAACACCATGCGAAAAAGATCGCCGGAACGGCGTTCACCAACCCGTACAGCGCGGCCGTCGCCTCGATGCCCGAGACGGACGAGACGTCGATCGTCGACCCGTGGGTGGCCGCACTGACCGCCGAGTTCACCTGCGGGAGCACGAGGGCCAGTTGAACGACGGAGGCGGCGATCTGGGCGACGAGGGAGAACCACAGGAGCTGGCGGGTCGACGGGTCCGCGAGCCCGGAAGCGAGGACCACGTACCCCAGCGCGGTGAAGAACACGAGCACCGCCGAGAGGACAAACAAGAGGTCGAGCTGACTCACGAGGGTCGCTCCGATCTGGGAGACCGAGGTGGAGTTCGTGGAGAGCCGGGAAGCATCATCGAGTACCACGCCCACGAAGACGACGCCGACCAGGAGGCCCACGAAGATCGCGGCGAGGACGAGCCCTCCGCCTCGGACGACCGCCCGGTGGTGGCGCTCG
>JASHYY010000074.1 GCA_030042815.1 Thermoplasmata archaeon
GCGACCTGGCTCGCCCGCTGGTACGTTTGGCGGGAGATCTCGCCCTTGCGCCCGGAAGGGTTCTCCCGAAGGTCGGACTCGTACGACCGGCGGACGTCCGCGAGGTACGACTGGGTCGTCGTGTAGAAGTCGACGGGAAGCTTCGCGAGACCCCGGACCGCCGCTTCGCTGCGGCGCCACTCGAGAAGGAGGGTGAACTGCTCCGGCATGGTATCCCGTGGGAAGGGGCCGACGGAACAAGAAGTATAGGATGTCTGCGGTCTCCGACCCGGGTCGACGGGGCCGCCGCTCCGCGACCGGTGGGCGATGCGCGACGGCCGGGATTCGGAAGAGGTCCTCGAAGAGTTCCTGGACCTCTGGGAGAAGCTGCGCGCGGACGCCGAGCAGGCTGGGGCCGTCGTGGTGGTCGAGGGAGAGCGCGACCGGCGGTCGCTGCGCCGTCTCGGCCTCGAAGGGACGATCGTCCTCGTCCACCGGGGCGAGACGCTCTCCGCGACCGTGCACCGCCTCGTGGGGCTCGGCCGTCGGGTCATCGTGCTCACCGACTGGGACAACGAGGGGGGGCAGCTCGCCCGCCGTCTCCGGGAGTTCCTCGAAGCCGAGGCGATGCCGCTCGACCTCGACTACCGACGGCGGCTCGCGCGCGTGCTCCGGGGGGAGCTCGCGCACGTCGAGGGACTTCACGGATGGGCCCGACGGCTCGCCGAACGGCAGGGGGGCTCGCTCGAGCAGCTCCTCGGGGCGCCCGGCTCGGAACGCGGACGGACTACGGGATGACTTTCGTCTGAACGCGTCGCGTGGCACGGCGGTTCCGGGCGCGGGAGGGGCGGAAGCGTTCCGCGCCCTTGCCCTTCCAGCGGAGCCCGCGACCCTCGGTCCCGGCGCTCGTGAGGCCCCGGTAGACGCGGCCGTGCTGGGCGGGAGCGGCGATCCAGGCGATCTTCGGGTCGGCGAGGACTTCGGGATGGTCTGGGTCGACGAGGATCACCTCGTAGAACTTCTGCTTCCCGTCCTCTCCGAGCCAGTACGAGTTGAGCACCTCGAGGTTCGGGTAGTGCTTCTGCGCCCGTTCCTCGGCGATGCGGCGGAGGCTCTTCGAGAGCGTCATCTGGAGGATCCCTTTGTGCTTCGGTCGCCGACCCGCGATAATCGCGCGCTTCCCCTGGCCCCCCCGGCGGACCTTCACTCGGACGACCACGTACCCGCCCTTGGCGCGGTAGCCGACCGCTCGCGCCCGGTCGAGGCGCGTCGGGTGCTCGAGGCGGGTGACCGTGTGCTCCCGTCGCCACGTGAGCAAGCGCTCGTGGCGCAGGGCGGCCCCCTCGTCGCCCTGGGTCTGACGGAACGAGCGGGCGATGTACCGGTAGGCCGAGGTCGTCATAGGACGCGCGGCGGGGGACTCGGGACCCCATTATAAAGCTGCGGGGCCGGAGCCGGTGGCTTCGCGGGCCGAGTTAAGTACCGAGGGCCCGGTGATAGGGTCGTGAGCTCGGGCGCCGAGGAGCCGCTTCCGACCCCGCTCGTCTTCCGCCGCGCGGAGAGCGTCGAGGACTGCCGCGCGGCCGAGGCGATCCAACGCGAGGCCTGGGGGATGACCACGACCTCCCCCGTGCCCGGCTCGATGATGTGGGCCGTCCACGAGAACGGGGGCCTCTTCCTCGCGGCGTTCTCCGGGAGCGACATGGTCGGCTTCTCCCTGAGCTTCCTCGGTCGCGAGGGCGACCGCCTGTTCCAGTTCTCCCACATGACGGCGGTGCGGCCGACCTGGCAGCGTCGCCACGTCGGGCTTGCGCTGAAGGCGCGCCAGCGCGAGGAGGTCCTCGCGATGGGGATCGAGGAGCTCCGCTGGACGTTCGACCCGCTGCAGAGCCGCAACGCCGGTCTCAACGTGCGTCGCCTCGCGGGGTCGCCGGACCGGTACCTTCCGAACTACTACGGCTCGATGGGCGACGCGCTCAACGAAGGCCTCGAGTCGGACCGGTTCCACCTCGTTTGGCGCCTCCGCGACCCCCGCGTCGACGAACGGCTGAAGGGCCACCTCCCGAGACCCGCCGAGGACGAGGCGCGGCTCGGCCGCTCGGAGATGGTGCTCGAGACGGCGGTCGGTCCGACCGGCCTCCGCCGGCCGGTCGCGGTGCGGGCCCCGACCTCGCCCGCGGCCGCCCTCGAGATCCCGGTCGACCTCGCGTCGGTCCGGAAACGCGACCGGGGCGGAGGGCGCCGGTGGCGCGAGGCGACTCGGGAGGCGTTCGGCCGGGCTCTTGCCTCGGGGTATCGGGTCGACGACTTCGCCGTGGTGGTGGTCGGGTCCGAACGTCGAGGCTTCTATTTTCTCGAGCGAGCTCCGGAGGCCCACGCAGCTTAGGAGCGCGCGGCTGGACGAGCTCGAGCTCGCGCTCGTCGAACCGTTCGAAACGAGCTTCGGCGTCGAGCGGAAGCGGCGCTTCCTTTTGGTCGCGCTCGAAGCGACCGACGGGCTCGTCGGGTACGGCGAGTGCGTCGCGTCGACCGAGCCGCTCTACTCGAGCGAGACGACCGCGACCGCGCGGGAGATGCTCGCCGCTCGGTTCCTTCCGCTCCTGCTCCGCGACCGGGCCGTCTCCCCGACCGGCTTCCGGTCGGCGACCGCGCGCTACCGCGGCCAGCGCATGGCGAAATCGGCGGTCGAGGGCGCCCTCGTCGACCTGGCCGCCCGGGCGGCGGGCCGGTCGGTGAGCCACTGGCTCGGGGGCCGCCGGCGCCGGGTCGAGGTCGGGGTCAGCGTCGGGATCCAGCCGAGCGTCCCCGCCCTCGTCCGTCGGGTCGGCCGGTACCTCGACGACGGCTATCGGCGGGTGAAGCTCAAGGTCCGGCCCGGGTGGGACGCGGTGCCGGTTCGCGCCGTCCGCCGGGCCTACCCGGACCTCGAGCTCTGGGTCGACGCGAACCAGGCGTATCCGCCGGGCGCGGTCGAGCGGATCCGTCGCTGGGCAGAGGCGAACGCCGTCGCCCAGGTCGAGCAGGCGTT
>JASHYY010000075.1 GCA_030042815.1 Thermoplasmata archaeon
AGGTCGTTCGGTTCGTCGTAGACGACCCACGCCTGGGGGACGACGAGCTTGAGGTGCACGAGCCGCGGTCGGAACTGGCTCTCGCTCTCCGTCTCGGTCCGGGAGAAGACGGCGTAGTCGGTCCCCTGGTAGTCGGCGAGGCGCTCGAACTGGAAGGCCCGCTGCCGGAACTCGAGCACGTTGATCTCGAGGTCGGCTGCCGTGAGCACGCCGCTGCGGAGGCGGGCACGCTAGATAAGCCGGGAGGCGGTCGTCCGTCCTCCGGGCAACCCTAATAAACGGTCGCCCCTACCCGCGCCCCGCCGAATGAAACGTTCCTCGCGGGTCTGGAAGAAGCGCGGGCACATGCGCTGGAAGTGGCGCAAGAAGCGGATGCACCGCCGCATGCGGGCCCAGAAGATGCGGAAGCAGTAACGCGACGAACGCGGCCGGCCGCCGCGCGCCCCACCCCCGGGCGAACCGAGGGGCCCTACCAGGCCAGCCGGTCGAGCTTGCGGGACTCCTTGGTCGCCTTCTTCCACTCCCGGTAGTGGTCTCGGCAGAGCGGCCCGCGGCGGCCCTTCTCGGGCATGTCGTGGAAGACCTTGCGGGCCTCCGCGAGCGACAGGTGGCGGGCCGCGGGCGCCCCGCAGCCCGGCACCCCGCACGGGTCGTTCGCGGCGTCGTCCGCGCCGGTCCGTTCC
Organism: Thermoplasmata archaeon; assembly: GCA_030042815.1. Classification (GTDB taxonomy): domain Archaea; phylum Thermoplasmatota; class Thermoplasmata; order Lutacidiplasmatales; family UBA184; genus Lutacidiplasma. The sequence continues at coordinate 684 of JASHYY010000075.1, forward strand.
CGCGACGGGGTCATCGACGACCCCGCTCGGCGAGGAGCTGCGCGACGAGGTCCGGGACCTCGTAAGGGAAGCGCGCGACCCGGGCGCCGGCCGCTTCGAGCGCCGCGACCTTCGTCTCGGCGGTCCCCCGCCCCCGGGTGATGATGGCGCCGGCGTGGCCCATCCGCTTTCCCGGCGGCGCGCTCCGGCCGGCGATGTAGGCGACCACCGGCTTCGAGAAGTGGTGCTTGAGGTAGTCGGCCCCGTCCTCCTCGGCGGTGCCCCCGATCTCCCCGACCATGACGAGGAGGTCGGTCTCGGGGTCCTGCTCGAAGAGAGGCAGCGCGTCCACGAAGCTCGTCCCGACCACCGGGTCGCCTCCGAGCCCGATGCACGTGGATTGGCCGAGCCCGTGTTCCTTGATCCCGTTCACGATCTCGTAGGTGAGCGTCCCGCTGCGGGAGATGACCCCGACGCGCCCGGGCCGGAAGACGAGGTTCGGGATGATGCCGACCTTCGCCTTTCCCGGCGCGGCGATCCCGGGGCAGTTGGGCCCGATGATCCGGGTCCCCTGCGCCTTCGCGTAATGGTACATCACGAGCATGTCGTGGAACGGGATGTGCTCGGTCACGACCGTGCAGAGCCGGACTCCGGCGTCCACTGCTTCGACCAGGGCGTCCTTGGCGTAGGGGGCCGGAACGAAGATGCACGACGCGTTCGCCCGGGTCCGCGCGACGGCGTCCCGGACCGAGTCGAACACCGGGACACCCTCGACCTCGCTGCCGCCCTTGCCGGGCGTCACGCCCGCCACGACCTGGGTCCCGAACGCCTTCATCTGGCGCGTGTGGGTCGTCCCCTGGTGCCCCGTGATCCCCTGGACGACGACGCGCGTCTCATGGTCGACCAGGACGGTCATGGAGTCCCCCGGGCGGCGGCGACCGCCGCCTGCGCCGACTCCTTCAGGCTCGGCACCGCGACGACTCCGGCGGCCCGCAGGATCTCGGTCCCTTCCTTCTCGTTGTTCCCGCGGATCCGGGCGACGAGGGGGAAGCGGTCCGACGGCGGCACCTGCTGCATCGCCGCGACGAGTCCGTTCGCCACCGTGTCGCACCTCGTGACCCCGCCGAAGATGTTGAGGAAGACGGCCTTCGGCTTCGCCTGAGCCATCAGGAGGAACGCCTCCGTGACCTTCTTCGGGTCGTCCGTGCCACCGAGGTCCAGAAAGACGCCCGGCGCCCCGCCGAATTCCTTCAGGACATCCAGCGTGGCCATGGTGAGGCCGGCCCCGTTCGCGATCACTCCGATGTTCCCGTCCAGCTGGACGAACGCGATCTCCTTCTCGCGCGCGATCTCCTCGAGCGGGGTCCGGTCGTCGCGGATCTCCGCGTACTCGGGATGTCGGAAGGCCGCGTCGTCCTCGATGATCACCTTCGCGTCGAGGGCCACGAGTCCGTCCCCGACGACGGCGAGCGGGTTGATCTCGACGAGCTCGGCGTCCTCCACCTGAAAGGCGCCCCACAGCGCGTCCAGAAGCCGGTCGAGTGCCTTCGCGGGGCCCCCCGAGAGGCCGAGCGCCCGGGCGGCGCGCCGCTTCTCGAAGTTCGTGAGGCCGGGAAACGGATGGACGGGCTGCCGGTCGATCTCCGCGTCGTCGACCGATTCGATCTCGACGCCTCCGTGCGCGCTCGCGATCAGGATCGGGAGCCGGAGCGCCCGGTCGAGCGTGACCGCGACGTAGAGCTCGCGGCCGAGGGCGAGCTTCTCCTCGAGCAGCAGCTCTTTCACGTTCTCGCCCTTGAACTCGAGCCCGAGGATCGCCGCGGCCGCCGTCCGGGCTTCCTCGGGGGTCGAAGCGAACTTCACGGCCCCTCCCTTTCCGCGGCCGCCGGCCAGCACCTGCGCTTTCACCACGCAGGGCAGCGGTACGCGGCCCGAACGGACCAGGTTCTCGGCCTCGTCGGCGGAGCGCGCGACCGCCCCCCGCGGCAACGGGATTCCGTATTTCCGGAAGACGTCCTTCCCGCGCCACTCGGCGAGCTTCACCATGAGATTCCTCGGCGCGCGCAGGCGGGCGCCGTATTAAGGGCGGCGGTTCGCGTGGGCCGGTCCGCCGGACCGCCGGGACCGTCGGAGCGCCGGAGACGGCCGGTCGCCGTTTCACATTGTGATTTACTTTGCAGCGAGGTTCACACCCGAATTTAAATAGGGCGGAGGCTCGGGGGTCCGAGCATCGTGTCGAACCTTCCCGAACTCGTGATCCTCGCGACGGTGATGGGGCTGTCGATCTACCTGTCGCTACCCATCGTCCTCGCGAAGTCCGTTGCGTCCCGTACGATCATCGTCCTGAACGCGGTCGCGATCGGGATCCTGATCTTCCTCCTCGCCGACGTCTTCTCCGACGCCGCGACGATCATCTACACGAACCCGGCGAGCCCCTACCTCGCGAGCTGGACGTACGCCGCCGCGTTTCTCCTTGCGTCGGTCGGTTGCTTCCTCGTCCTGCTCGCCGCGGAACACCGTTCCGGCGAGAGCCGGTTCACCCCCCGCGGACTCGCGCTCGTGGTCGCGCTCGCCATCGGCTTCCAGAACCTGACCGAGGGCCTCGTCTTCGGCGCCAACTGGGCGGC
>JASHYY010000076.1 GCA_030042815.1 Thermoplasmata archaeon
ACTTGATCATTGCGACCAAAATCAGCCCCGCAGCCAGGGCCACCGCAGCGCCCGCCAAGAGCCCGATGAATTGCGCCGCTTGCGGGGTGAATCGATACGATTGGAACAGAGTTTCCAATATCATCCATTCGCTCACAAACCCCGCGAGTGGCGGGGCAGCCGCAAGACTGAGCACCGCCGCGACCGTCCCAGCTAGGCCGACCGAGTCGGTCCCCTTCAGGCGACCACGAATCGAGTTCAAATCGAATGTGCGGGCCGAATGCTCGACGTACCCCGCAGCAAGGAATACCGCCGTCTTGGCGAGTGCATGCGCTAGCGCCTGGTAGAACGCCGCGAACAGTGCGAACACCATCAGGTCGGTCAAATTCTCCGCCCGGGCCATGAGCGCGACTCCGAGAGCGACCAGCACTAGGCCGTTGTTCTCGATCGTGCTGTAGGCCGGGAGTCCCTTCGTGTGCTCGCTCACCGACGCGAACAGGGCGCCGAGCAGAACGGACACGGCGCCGATCCCGAGCGTCACCGCCCCCCACCAGATCGGGGAGCTCGAAAGGACACTCAGAACCCGGAAGAGCCCGTACACTCCCGCGAGGGTGAGTGTGGAGCTCAGCACAGCCGACGCGTTGGAGGGTGCAGACGAGTGCGCGATCGGCAGCCACTCGCTCATGTGGAACGGCGCAACACCCATCTTTAGCCCGAATCCGACGAGGGCACAGACGAATACCGCCGACGGCAAGAGGCCTCCGGAGTGAACGGCGGACTCGAGAAAGGACCCCGTCGCGAACCGGAGGCCGGCGACCGCCACGATCACGAAGAGCGTGCTTGCTTCCCCGAACGCCAGGAAGACGAACGCCGCGTCGAAGATGCGGCCGGACGGACCCCGGGCCTGCAGGATCATTCCATACGAAGCGAGCGTCATTGCCTCCCATCCCACCAGGAAAAAGATCCAAGACGTACAGGCGATCAGGAGGGCGATTGCTCCGAGCGTCAGGCAGTAGAAGACCGCGAGCACCGGGGACGGGCGGTCATCGTAGTAAATCGAGTAGGCGGACGTGGCCATCCATACGATGGACGCCGCGAGCGTGAAGAACGCCGAGACGCCGTCCAGGGCGAGCGACTCGGTTTCGCCCAAGGGCCCGACCCAGGCGATTCCGTGCGCGCCCCCGAACGCCAAGGCGCCGGCCGAGGCCACGAATAGCAGAACTGACGCGGCGAGTGCGACCGCGTACCCCGCCGTCCGGCGGACCACTGCGGCGCCGGAGGCCGCGAAGAGAGCGACGGTACCTGCAGTCAGCATCGCTCCGAGGAAATCCATCCTAGGCATCCTCCTCGGAGCGGGAGCGACCGGCTGCGCGTAACAGGCCGTCGATCAGATTGACCGGTGTCGGAGGACAGCCGGGGATGAACACGTCCACCGGAAGGATATCTCCCACGGGTCCGAGCACGCCCGGGTTGCCGGCGAAGACCCCTCCGCTGATAGGACAGACTCCCGCTGCAACGACCGCCTTCGGTCCCGGAATCGCCTCGAACGCGCGAAGCAACGGCTCGCGCATCTCGGCTGTCGGTACCCCAACGACAAGCAGCACGTCCGCGTGGCGCGGCGAGTTCGTGAAAAAAACTCCGAGTCGCGTGGTGTCGTAGAATGGGTTGGCGAGCGCGAGCACCTCGAGGTTGCAGGAGTTGCAGCTCCCCACGTCCACCATGAACACGTGGACGGATCGTCGGAACGAGGCGAGGGGAGCGCGCGCCTTGGACGGAGACGAAACCCCTCGAATGCCTCGGACCAGGGCCTCACGGGTATCGGTTGAGGTCTCGACGGGCCCCGAGTACCGCAATCCGTGGATAATGCAACGCGAACAGCGAATGCATTTGCCATCGTCCACGACTGACATGTCGAGCGCCCGGACGGGGCAGGCGTCGATGGCGGCGCTCGGCACCGAAGTGCCCGGCGGCGGTCGAGGAGGGCGCGCCGTCTCGGGTGCTTCCGGGGGAGAGGCCGGCGTGGCCGGATACCGAGTGGTGAGCAGCCCCCGTCGCGCCGCTTGGCCGAGCCAGGAGGGCATGCGTATCACCCATCCGTCTCGGCGAATGAAAGTCCGAAGCTCTCGAAGGCGAAGTGAAAGTCTGTGAACACCCCGCCCTTGAGACCGAGAGCGAAGACGGGCCAATTCGCGTGGCTTGGCGACCGCATTCCCACACTCCGCACTTTTCCGTCGAGGACAACCACATCGTAGACCAGATCACCGCTCGGAGCTTCGACCCGGGCGAGACCCCGTCCGGGTGCCACCGCGGGGAGCGGCGACTCCAACGCGGACAGCTCCCCTTTCCAGCGACTCAGCAGCTGCTCGAGAAGCAGAAAGCTCGCCCGAACCTCCTCGGCGCGTACGACCACCCGGGAGAGCGCGTCGCCGTCCGACTCTTTCGGGAGCTCCAAGTACAAGTCGGTGTACGGGACGACCGGCTGCCGAAGCCGATCATCCCACGAGATTCCGGACGCACGCAGAGTCGGCCCGACCGCGCCCCACCGCAACGCTGTCTCACGGTCGACGATGCAGGTTGCTTGCACTCGATCCAGGAACGTGCGCGAATCCAGGAAGAGCTCCCACAACTCTTCGAATCGCCCCGCAAGCCTTCGGAGGGCAGCGGAGGCGGCAGCCCGATCGCTCGCGCCCACTCGTCGGAGCGGGCTCTCCCCGACCAGTGCGCCAAACATCCAGCGGTGTCCGAACAGCGACGCTTGGAGCCTGAGCACCTCCTCTGCTAACGCATGGGTCTGGGCGAGACCAACGTTTTGGCTCGCCGCCTCTGCGATGCGAGCGATGACATGCACGTGGTTGTAGATGCGCTGGAGCTCCTGCGCGAACGCCCGAATCCAGAACTCGAGCGCCGGAACCTCCCGCCCTTCCGCGCTTTCACAAGCACCGAGGAAGGCACTCACGTGAGCCGCCGAGAAATTGCCTGCGATGCGCTCAATGGAGAGCACCGCGTCTGCAATCGAGCGTCCCGGCAGGCTTTCGAGAATCCCACGCGCCTTGTAACCCGCCGTCGGCGTGATTTGAAGGATTCGTTCGCCGTAGGTGCGAACATCGAATCGACCGCTCTCGGGGACCCCCATCGATATCGGCCCGTAGGGGAAGGTGAACACGCCGTAGCCCTCGACGGGCTCGACGGGGCCCACAGGTCGTGGGTGGCACGATTTTCCCCGCTGATTCCATAGGTCGATCAGCTCCGACGCGCGCCCAGTCGCGGGTCCTTTCCAGAGAACCGCCCGCCCAGTCGCGTAGTCGTTGTAGAGCGTGACCGACCCGTCTTTCGACCCGTAGGCGGCGACCGGTCCAGTGTCCCACGGCGACGGGTCATGGTCGGCAACCCGCCAGCGGGTCTCGGTCACGGACCGACCCCCCCGAGCGCCGACGCCGCGTGGGAGAGCGCGGTCGACAGGTACGGTAGACTCGCGACGCCGAGCGCGAGCGCGACCGCCAGGTTGAGGTAAATGACCACGACGCCGTCGTCCCTGGGCGACGGGTTTCCGCCGGGCTGGACCCTATCGCCACCGAGGACGATGTGGCCGATTTGCGAGTTTACGCCAAGGAACGCGATGAGAATGGCGACCACGACGATGCCCGCGACCCACGAAAGACCGGCTTGGACTGCGCCGACAACGATGAGGAGCTCTCCGAGGAACGTTCCGAAAGGGGGTGCCCCGGTGACCGCCGCCGAGGCGACCAACCACCCCGCGCCCGTCCACGGCATCGTACGACCCAGACCGCTGAGTTCGTCGATTCGGGTGGTCCCTTTGGCCTGAAGGACGTTCCCAGCGCAGTAGAACGCTGCCGACTTCGCGAACGCGTGCGCAAAGAGGAGCACCAGCGCGCCATAGATCGCAACTCCGCCGATTCCGATACCG
>JASHYY010000077.1 GCA_030042815.1 Thermoplasmata archaeon
AACGAGCCCTCGTTGTAGTTCTCGCCGAGCTCCTTCTTCGCCTCGGCGCGGTACTTCTCGGTGAAGTCCTGGTAGCCCTGGCGCTCCGCGGACTCGCCCGCATCCTTCGCCGTGCCGAGCAGGACCGCCGCGCACTCCGGGCAGATCTTGGAGTCGCCGGGGATGGTCGAGGAGCAGCGGCTGCAGCGGATCAGCTCCGCCTCGAACTCGGCGCCGCACTTCGGGCAGACGGTCGCGTCCTCGGGGATCAGGTTGCCGCACTCGCCGCACTCGACCAGCTTACCGGCCGCGGTCCGGCGGGCGAACAGGAGGAAGACGAGGAGCGCCGCGACGATCGCGGCCGCGATCACGAGCCAGATCCAGAGCGGCAGCCCGAGGATCTTCTCGGTGAGGAAGTTCTTCGCCGGGGACGGGGTCGCCGGCGTCGAATACGCCCCGGGCGGCATGTTGTAGGTCGCGGTGACCCCGTTGTACGTCGCCTGGACGCTGATGTAGTAGGAGGTGCCGGCCGAGAGACAGTCCGACAGCGGGTAGCACCACGCGACCGAGAAGTGTCCCCCGGGCAGGGCCTGGGCCTCCCCGAGGTAGACGGGGGCTCCGCCGGAGACCGGGGTCGCGACGACCTCGATCGTTGCCGGCTTCGTCCCGTTGTAGAAGACGACGCCGGTCGTGAAGTACTGGTCGTTCAGACTCAGCGTGGTCGAGGACGACGGTGGGGTGACCGACCCGAGGGCGACCTGGGACGGGGCGATGGTGACGTTCGCCTTCGACAGGTTCGAGCCGCCGGCGAGCGTCTTGAGACCCTCGTTGAACAGAATGAGCACCGCGAACGTGTGCAGGTAGGTACCGTTCGGGCCGTTCGTGACCGAGTCGTTGATCACCCAGGTGAGGTTGAACGAGTAGTTCTGGCCCGGCGTGTTGAGGTCGAGTCCGGACACGCTGAACGTCGCGATAGGCTGGCCCGAGGGCTGCCCGTCGACGAGCGTGTACCACAGCGCCCCGGAGACCTGGCTGACCGTCGCCGTGCCGTTGTCCGTGAGGTTCTCCCAGACGCCGAGGCGCTGGCCGACGCGCACGGTCGCGGCCGGAGCCACGGTGCCGTTGGCCGTGACGACCGCCGGGTGGAAGGCGACCGCGCCGTAGTAGTTGTTGAACAGCTGCGGGGTCTGGAAGTCGGGGGACTGGTATCCGGGAGTCCCCAGCGCGACCCCGGTCGGGTACGGACTGACCGAAGTGGCGAACCAGCGGGTGCCGATCGTCTTCGCGGGAACGGAAGCGCCGACGTTGTACTGCCCGAGCACGATGCCGTTCGGCAGCGTGGCCTCGGTCAGCTCGCCGGTCGCGAGGAGCAGGGACGCCGTGCCCGAGGAGTTCGAGTAACCGTACGCCGTCGAACCGACCGAGGCGGACCAGTACTGGACGAAGCCCCAGATCGCGGGGCTCGCCGACGCGAGGTCGTTGAGCGCGTTCGCCGTCACGTTGTTCGAGACGTTGTCGTTGAGCGAGTAGTAGGCCGTCAGCTTCGCGCCGCCGATCGGGATGCCGCCGCGGCCGGTGAAGTTGATCGCGGCCCAGCGATAGAAGTACGCGGTGCTCGTGGGGTCGGGGAGGACCGCCGAGACGCTGTCGAAGACGCCCGAGTAGGGCGCGGACGTCGACACGTTGCCGAAGTACCCGATCGCACCGAGCGTGAGGGCGACCTTGTTGGAGACCCACGGCGCGGCCCCGTCGGGCGGGACCCAGTTGACGTCGATCAGGCTGTTCACGGCGTTGAGGGTCGTGCCGGACCCGGAGACGACCAGGTTGTACCCGTAGTTGTACGCCGGCGCGAGGACGAACGCGCTCGAGTTGATCGTCACGCTCGCGGCGAGCGCGGTGTCCGTGAAGTTCAGGCTGAGAGACCCGTACGCGGGCACTCCCGCCTGGTACATGGCCTGCAGCAGGGCCGAGCCCTGCGGGAAGTCGAGGGTGAACTGGCCCGCCGTGTTGTTGACGTAGAGGAGCTCGGTCTTGCCGTAGAGCTGGCCGTTGTAGTCCACGCTGACGTTCCCGGTCAGGTTGGTCGAGTGAGCGTTGTAGTAGTCGATCGCGAGCGTGACGTCCGAGAACTGGCTCGGGTAGAGCATGTCCTGCGCGAGGGTGGCCGCGTCCGTCGCCCCGACCGTGTATTCGGAGGAGGGCACGCTGTAGGAGCCGACCGGGAGAACGTGGCCGTTGGGGTCGTAGAGCGGCTGGATCGACGGGATCCCCGACACCCCGACGTTGTTGGCGTAGACGTCGAGGTACTGGCTGTCGAAGAGGTTGAACTCGCCCCCGCCGGTGACGTTCAGGAACGGGGAGTACGTGGTATCCCCGAGGATCGTGATCGGCTCGACGAGATTCGCGACCGCGGGATTCGCCTCGATGACCGATCGGTTGAAGGTCGCGACGGCCCCGACGCCGGCCACGTTGATCCAGCCGGGGAACTCGAACGACGAGTTCCAGACCGTCAGGGTCCCGGTGACGCCGACGAACAGCTTCGCCGACGCGTTCAGAACCGCGACGTCGGTCGTGACGGTCGAGTTGTAGATGTTGACGCGGCCCATGTCGCGGAAGCGGTAGATGTGCGCGATGCTGGTCCCGATGCCGCCCGAGACCGCGACGAACTGAACGAACGAGAGCGTCGTGTTCCGGACAATGAGGGTGCCGCCGACGTCGACCGTGATGTTGCCGCCCTGGTAGTAGGAGGAACGGTTCCCGAACGCCGGACCGATCGTGAACGTTTCCCCGCTCGTCACGGTGAGGTCGCCGTGGGTCACGGGGGTCGCGGCGGGCGAGGTCGCGCTCGGAGCGACGGCGTGGCTCGGCGCGGCCGGGCCGGACGACGTCGGGGCGGCCGGCGAGGCCGCGCCCGCGAACGCGAGCGAGCTCCCGAGCATCAGGAAAACGAGGACGAAGGCCCCGATCCCAAACTTTCGGCGGATGCCCCGGCTTCGCGGTCCCCCGGAGCGGGAGGGACAACCGAATGAACGGTCCACGACCGAAGAGAGGCCGGGTTCCTCTATTTAAAAGTGCCTTTTAACTTTGAGGGGAAGAGGGCGCGTCGGGCCCCCGGTGTTACGTGGCGCGCACCGAGACGACGATCTTGCCGAACAGGTCGGGGGCCTCGAAGCGGCGAAACGCCTCCGCGGCCCGCTCGATCGGCCGGACGGAATCCACGACCGGCCGAAGTCGGCCCGCGGCGAGGTGCCCGAGCACCTCCTCGAACTCGCCCGCGGAGGCCATGGTGCTGCCCCGGATCGATGCCTGCCGCCAGAACAGCGTGCGCACGTCGACCTCGACCGACGCGCCCCCGGTCGCCCCGATCACGACGACCCGACCGCCCCGGGCGGTGGCCCGCAGCGACCGGGCGAGCGTCGGGGCGCCGACCGAGTCGAAGACGACGTCGACTCCCTTCTTGTCGCTCCACTGCCAGAGGGCCCGGTCGAGCGGGTGGTCGGCGTCCGCTACGAGG
>JASHYY010000078.1 GCA_030042815.1 Thermoplasmata archaeon
CAGCTCGTCCATCCCTCGATCAGGCGGCGCAGGCCCTCCCGCGACGACGAGGAGTCCCGGCGCGCGAACCGCTCGACGAGGATCGCCGCGCCGGCGGCGTTCTCGAGGTTCGTGAGCGGCACCCGGACCGGGGTGTTGCAGATCGGGCAACGCGCCGGGTTCCGGCAGGTGCACGCCATGGCCGAGTAGGGTACCTGCGCGCCCCACCTAAAAGACCGCCCCTCGCGTGGACGGATACGTTCATCTAGCCTCGGGCGACCTCTCCTCGCCCGATGGCCGAGTCGCCGGCCGACGCGGCGTCGGAGCTCCGGGAGGAGATGGTCGAGCTCCTGCGCCAGCTCAACCGGGCCGAGATGGAGGAACCGGACGGCGAGGGCCTCGAGATCTCCGAACTCCACCACTTCCTCGTCCGCGGCGACTACCCCCACGTCACACCCGAGGCGGTCGCCGAAGCGGTCGGCGTGCTGGTGGCGAACGGCCTGAGCCGCGCGCGCGACGACCCCGAGTACGCCTGGGACCGAGGGCGGGTGCTCGGGACCCGGTTCGAGATCACGACCGAGGGGAAGCGGTTCCTGCTCGAGCGGCTCGCCCGGGTGAGCCGGGTCGACTGACCGCGCGCGGGGACGGACCGATTTTAAGTAGAGGAAGACGGCGTAACTTACGGCGCCATGCCGGGCGCGGAGCGGCCGGACCCGATCCGGGCGACGCTCGTCGCAATCCTCCAGCAGCTCAACCGGGCCGAGTCGATCCACGAGGGCCGGACCGGCGACCAGATGCTCGAGCTGCCCGACCTCGAGCGGCTCCTGCACCGGTTCTGGGCGGTCGAGAACGACCACGTGAAGGTCCCCCTCGCCCTCGGGCTGCTCGTGCGGAACGGCCTGGTCGAGGTCGTGGGCGGCTCCGGCTATCCCGGGAAGGCGAAGGCGCCGGGCCGCGTCCGCTACCGCATCACCGCCGAAGGCAAGCGATTCCTCGTCGAGGCGCAAGAGCGGTCCGACCGGATCACCTAGGCCCGCGCCCGCCGGCCGAGAGGCCCGGGCACCGCGTCCCGCCCTCAGCATTTAAGTAGGGGTCGGGTGTCCCCGCGCCGCCATGTCGCGCATCCACTCCGGGCGCAAGGGCCGGGCCGGCTCGCACCGCCCGTACCCTTCCACGAAGCCGGAGTGGGTGACGGTCTCCGCCGAGGAGGCGGTGACCCAGGCGGTGCAGCTCGCGAAAACGGGGATATCGGCCGCGCAGGTCGGCCAGTCGCTGCGGGACTCGTTCGGGGTCCCTTCCGCCCGTCTCCTCACGGGCAAGCGCCTCGGCGCGACGCTCGCCGAGAACGGCGTGCGGCCCGAAATCCCGGACGACCTCCAGGCGCTCCTGAAGCGGGTCGTCCACCTCCAGCGCCATCTCGAGACCCACCCGAAGGACCTCGCCAACCGCCGCGGCCTCACGCTGATGGAGTCCCGGATCCGCCGCCTCGCGCGCTACTACCGGCAACGGCGCCGGATCGCCGAGAACTGGCGGTACTCCGCTGCCGGGGCGGCGCTCCAGGTGGAGTGATGCCCTCGGGTCCGGACGGGCTCGTTTCGGATCCGCGGTACTCCGAAGAGTTCGAGCGCGCCCGGGGGCTCCTCCTCGGCCACCCCCGCCGCTGGCACGTCATCTACCACTACGACGCGGACGGGATCGCGAGCGCCTCGAGCGCGCTGCGCGCGCTCGGGCGGCTCGGCTACCCGGCCCAGGCGACCGCGCTCGTCGGGGTCGAGCGGGAGCGGATGGAGGCCCTCGTGGGGGCGGCGAACGGCCCCGTCCTCGTGGTCGACACGGGGGCGAGCTGGCTCGATGTCTTCGCGCGGCACCCGCACCCGGTCGTCGTGCTCGACCACCACCAGTACCCCGGGGCCCCGACGCCGCCCGCCCTGCCCGAGCACGTCGCGTTCGTCAACCCCCTCGACTGGGGGGTCGACGGGATGAGCGAGCTGTGCGCGGCGACGCTCACCTGGCTGTTCACCGTTTTCCTCGACCCGGTGAACTGGGACAACGCGCCGTGGGGCCTCTCGGGGGCGATCGGGGACCGCCAGCACGTCGGTGGCTTTCGCGGCCTCAACGCGCGGCTCGTCGAGGAGGCGGTCCGCCGGTCGATCCTCGTCCGGCGCCCCGGCGCGGCGCTCTTCGGACCGACCCTCGCGGCCGCCCTCGAGGGGAGCATCGACCCGTACTACCGGGGCCTCTCGGACCGACCCGAGGCGGTCGCGGCGTTCCTTGGCGGCCTTTCGCTCGCGCCGGCCCGGCGTCCGTCCGACCTCGGGCCGGAGGAGACCGCGCGGCTCGTCGCCGCGCTGAAACGGCGCCTTTCGGACGCCGGGGTCCTCCCCGAGTTCGTGAGCGTCCTCGACCAGGAGCGCTGGTGGGTCCCGTCCCTCGGCCTCGACGCCGAGGAGGTCTCGAACCTGCAGAACGCCGCCGGGCGCGCCGGGACCCCCGGCGTCGGGGTCGCGTTCGCCCTCGGGGACCCGCGGGCGGCCGAACGGGTCCGGGCGGACGAAGCGCGGTGGCGGTCCGGCATCCTCAAGGGGATGCGGAGGGTGGAGGACGACGGGGTCCGGTCGATGCGGTTCCTGCGGTGGTTCGAGAGCCCGGACACGTCGCTTGCGGGCACGCAGGCCGGTCTCTCGATGCTCTACCTGCTGCCGCCGGACCGGCCCGTCTTCGTCTTCTCCGAAGGGGGCCCGGGACCGATCAAGCTCTCCGCCCGCGGCACGGCCCGCCAGGTCGAGCGGGGGCTC
>JASHYY010000079.1 GCA_030042815.1 Thermoplasmata archaeon
GCTCGCCCGGTCGTACGCCATCTGACCCGGTTGCATCTCCATCGCCGTCGCGCCTCCGAAAGCGAGGCGTCCGAACCGGGTCGGGGATTTGAGCCTGCGCCTTCGACCCTCCCTCGGCTTCCCTTGGTTGCGCGAGGCCACCACGGGAGACGGCCGCCCCCGGGCCCGGACGCAAGCTCTTACCGTGGGGCGCCGTCCTGGCGGGACGGAGGGCCCCGACGGGGGAGGCGATGGCCGAGGACCCGGCGGTTCGAGACGACCGACGGACGCGCACCGTGCGCTGGCAGGCTCCGGACGCGGTGACCGCGCGGGCGCGCACCTCGGGCGGGCTCGAGCTCCTGCGGGCGATCGCGAGCGGGGAGCTCCCGTCGCCGCCGGTCGCCGAGCTCCTCGGGATGCGGATCGTGCTCGTCGAGCCGTCCCGGGCGGTCTTCGAGCTCGACCCGGCGGAGTTCCTGTACAGTCCGCTCGGGACGGTGCACGGGGGGATCCTCACCACCGTCCTCGATTCCGCGATGGGCTGCTCGCTCCACACGACGCTGCCCGCGGGGATCTCCTACACGACCCTCGAGCTCAAGGTCAACTTCGTCCGGCCGGTGACCGAGGCCACGGGGCCGATCCGGGCGGACGCCCGGCTCGTCCACCGCGGCGGGACGGTCGCCACGGCGGAGGCCCGGCTGCTCGACCGTTCCGACGTCCTGTACGCGCACGCCACCTCGACGCTGCTCGTCCTCCAACCGAAAGTCCGGTAGGCGAACGGGCCCGCGGCGGAACCCTTTTACCGCGCGGCCGGCCTCGCGCCGTCCGATGTCGACCCCGGAAGGGCTTCAGCTCCTGCCGATGGCCTCGAGCCATCGGGGCGCCCTTTCGGAGGCGTGCGTCCAATGCGCCGAGGGGCGGAAGATGGTCCTCTTCGTCACCGGCCTCTGCCGATTCCGCTGCTTCTACTGCCCCGTCTCTCCCGCCCGCAACCAGAAGGATGTCGTGTACGCGAACGAACGTCGGGTCCGGTCGGACGACGACGTCCTCGCGGAGGCCCGGGCGATCGGGGCCGCAGGGACCGGCATCACCGGCGGCGACCCGCTCGGCGCGGTCGACCGGGTCGAGCACTACGTGCGGTTGCTCAAGGCCGAATTCGGGCCGTCCCACCACATCCATCTGTACACCCACGAGCCGAACCCCGAGAAACTCGCGCGACTCGCCGCGGCGGGCCTGGACGAGTTCCGTCTCCACGTCCCCCATTACCTGTGGGGCCCGCTCACGAGCGACGGAGGCGCGTACCGAGCCGTGCTGGAGACGGCCCCGGACTGGGGCCTCCGGCGGGGCGTCGAGATCCCCGTCCTCCCGGAGAAGGAGGCCGAGCTCCGCCGCCTCCTCGTCGCGCTCGACGGGATCGGGGTCGACTTCGTCAACCTCAACGAGCTCGAGTTCTCGGAGACCAACGAAGCGGCGCTCGCGGACCGGGGATACCGCACCGACCCGCGCAACGGCTGGGGGGTCCGGGGAAGCCGCGCGGTGGCCGAGCGCGTCGTTCGCGAGATGCGCCTCTCGGTCCCGGTCCACTACTGTTCCTCCCGGTTCAAGGACGGCGTCCAGCTCCGCCAGCGCCTGCTGCGCCGGGCGGAGCGGACCGCGCCCTCGTTCGCCGAGCGGACCTCCGACGGAACGGTCGTGCTCGGGATCGTCGAAGCCCCGCCGAAGCCCGAGCTCGCCCGCTGGGCCCGCGGGGTGGCCCGTCGGGTGCGGGCGGGACCGGACGACTACCGCGTCGACGTCGTGCGGCGACGGGTCGAGCTCGCCCCCGGTGCCTTGCGCCGGGCCGCGCGGCGGCTCCCGTGGCCGGCGTTCGAGGTCGAGGTGTACCCGACCGCGGACGCGCTCGAGGTGGAGCGTTCGCCGCTCAACGGCGCGGCGCGGGTCAAGGCGGGCGTGGCGGGCGGCGGGACGTAGTCCTCGTCGCACGCGTGACCGCCCCAGGTCAGGTAGCGCTCGTCCCCGCGTCGGTTCTTGATCGAGCACGGGCCCCAGCCCTCGTTCTCGGCGCCGTACCACATCGGGCAGTCTCGGCAGTGGAGGACGTCGGACGCCGCCGCGTCCGCGGCGGGCGGGCGGGGCGGGCTCACTCCGACCCCTCCCGGCCGGCGAGCTGCTGCCAGGCGAGGACGGTGCTCGCCATCAACTGGGCGACGGTGACCGGGCCGACCCCGCCCGGGACGGGGGTCAGCGAGGCAGCCCAGCCGTCCAGCGACCGGGCGTCGGCGTCTCCGACCCCGATTTGGACGCCCGGGCGGTTCGGGTCGGGGATGCTCGAGGTACCGACGTCGACCACGTGCGCCCCTTCGGGCACGACCTGCCGGTTGAGGAGACCGGCGCGTCCGACGCAGGAGAAGATCGTGCGGTGCCCCACGAGGGCGTTTGCGAGGTCTCGCGTCTGCGAGTGGAGCAGCGTCACGCTCGCGTTGATCCCCACCGACTTGCCCGCGAGCAGGAGCACGAGCGGAAGTCCCACGGTCTCGGAACGCCCGAGGACGGCGACCCGCTCGCCGGTGAGCGGCAACCGGTAGTGCTTCGCGATCGCGACGGCCGCGAGGGCAACCGCCGGCACGTGGACCGGGCGCTGGGCGACCAGTCGGCCGAGGTTGTGTGCGCCGACCCCGTCGACGTCCTTTTGCGGTCGCAGCTGGGCGACCGCCCCGTAGAAGTCGAACGGGGCCGGCAGCGGATGCTCCAGGAGGACGGCGTGGACCGACGCGTCCCGGTCCAGCGCGCGCATCCGGTCCTCGAGCTCCCGCGGGCCGGCGCCCGCCCCGAGCGCCTCGTCCCGGAAGGTGATCCCGACCGCGTCGGCCGCTTTCGCCTGGCGACGGAGGTAGAACTGGAACGGGCTGTCGACGCCGCGATGGACGCTCACGAGCGAAGGCGGACCCCGCGACGACCCCGTCGCGATCGCGGCGCGGCTGGCGGCGTTCAGGGCTTCGGCGACCGGTTTTCCCTCGAGTCGGTCGGTCACGGCGCCTCCGAGCTTCCCGAGCCCGGCGCGATAGATAACGGACCCTGTCGAGACCACCGGTACCGGTTCGGTACCGGTCGCTGGTTCTCGGTCACCCCGGCTTCTGCGAAGGGATTTATACAGACCCCCTCTTCGTTTAACCGGCGGACGACCCGGGGGAGCCCGGGCGGGTACGCCGACATGGCAGAGGGCACGGAAACACCGTCCGCGACGGCCGAAGAGGCCACGCCGGCCAGCGAGCTCGAGAGCTGGGCGCACTCGCTCCCCTATACTTCGAGCGCCCAGGTTGAGGTCCCGCCCCGCCTCCTCGACCAGGTGATCGGGCAGGACGAGGCCGTCGAGGTCGCCCGTAAGGCCGCGACCCAGAAGCGGCACATGATCCTGATCGGCGAGCCCGGGACCGGCAAGAGCATGCTCGCCCGGGCGATGGTCGACTTCCTGCCGAAGGAGCAGCTCCAGGACATCCTTGCCTACCCGAACAACGAGGACCCGAACGAACCGAAGATTCGCGTCGTTCCGGCCGGGAAGGGCAAGGAGATCGTCGCCGCGCAGAAGCTCGAGGCCGCGCAGAAGAAGGAACAGCGCACGATCCTGTTGATCGTCCTCACGGTGGCGATCATGGCGTTCGCCATCTACATCGTCATCATCGACAAGGACCTCACCGCGCTGCTCATCGGCCTGTTCATCGTGATTCTCATCTACGTCCTCATGCGCCTCTCCGGCAGTCGGAGCGGCGAAGGAGCCGGCGTCGCGAAGCTGCTCGTCACCCATACCACGGACGATAAGCCCCCGTTCATCGACGCGACCGGGGCCCACGCCGGTGCGCTGCTCGGGGACGTGAAGCACGACCCGTTCCAGTCGGGCGGGCTCGAGACCCCGCCGCACGAGCGAGTCGAGGTCGGGGCGATCCACAAGGCGAACGGCGGCGTCCTCTTCGTCGACGAGATCAACCTCCTCAAGATCGAGAGCCAGCACTCGCTGCTCACGGCGCTCCAGGAGCGCAAGTTCCCGATCGTCGGCCAGTCCGAGCGCTCCGCCGGGGCGATGGTGAAGACCGAGCCGGTCCCGTCGGACTTCGTGCTCGTGGCGGCGGGGAACGTCGACAGCGTCCAGACGATGCACCCGGCGCTCCGCTCCCGGATCCGGGGCTACGGTTACGAGCTCTACGTCAAGACGACGATGCCGGACAACGTCGAGAACCGGATGAAGCTCATCCGTTTCATCGCGCAGGAGGTCGCGAAGGACAAGAAGATCCCGCCGTTCGACCTCGGGGCGATGACCGAGGTGATCCGGGAGGCCCAGCGCCGCTCGGGTCGGTCGGGCCAGCTCACCCTGCGGCTGCGAGAGCTCGGGGGTCTGGTTCGCGTCGCCGGCGACATCGCGCTCTCCGAGGGCCTTCCGATCGTGCACCCCGAACAGGTCGTGAAGGCGAAGCGGGCGAGCCGCTCGCTCGAGCAGCAAATCGCGGACCGCTACATCGAGCGGCGCAAGGAGTACCGGATGTTCTCGGTCGAGGGCGCGGCGGTCGGGGTCGTGAACGGCCTCGCCGCGATCAACGCCCAGACCGGCATGGCCGAGTTCTCCGGGATCGTCCTACCGATCGTCGCGGAGGTGACCCCCGCGCAGACCCGGGACGGGGGGGTCGTCGTGGCGACGGGCAAGCTCGGGGAGATCGCCCGCGAGGCCGTCCAGAACGTGACGGCGCTGATCAAGAAGTACACGGGGGAGGACATCTCGCGCTACGATATCCACATCCAGTTCGTCGGGACCTCGGACGGCGTCGAGGGCGACAGCGCGTCGGTCTCCATCGCCACCGCCGTCATCAGCGCGCTCGAGGGCGTGCCGGTCGACCAGTCGGTCGCGATGACCGGTTCGCTCTCCGTCCGCGGCCAGGTCCTCCCGGTGGGCGGGGTCACCGCAAAGGTCGAGGCCGCCGCCGACTCCGGCATCAAGCGGGTCCTCGTTCCCGAGGACAACCTGGACGACCTCGTGCTCGAGTCCCGCTACCGCGGGGTGGTCGAGGTCATCCCCGTGCGCACGCTCCGTGACGTCCTTCGGTACGCGCTCGTCGGCCAGGGCTCGCAGAAGGAATCGCTGCTCGAGCGGCTCTCCGCGATGGTGCGGGCGACGAGCCGAGGCTCGGAGGAGATTCCGGCCCCGAGCGCGACGGCGCCCCCGGCCGGCCGTCCGGCTGGTTCGTGAGGCCCTCGTTCCGTATCTCGGTGCATACGCCCGAGCCGATCCGCCCGGTCGCGCCCGCGACCGACGAGGAGGAGGACCGGTTCGTCGACCGGCCGTGCTTCGAGTTCAACTCGCTCCTCCGACCGGCGTGGAACGATCGTCGGTGCGAGCACTGCCGCCACTATCTCACCGCGCGGTGCCCGCACATCGAAGAGTTCTTGGACGACGTGGAAGATTTGAGCCCCGAGTGATATCGCCGGCACCGTGCGCGGTCTTCTGATCGGCCGGTTCCAGCCGTTCCACCTCGGCCATCTCGCCGTCGTCCGCGAGATCCGGAGCTCGCGCCCCGACGCCCCGCTGCTCGTGGGGATCGGGAGCGCCGAGGAGTCGTTCACGTGGCAGAACCCGTTCACCGCCGGCGAGCGGTTCGAGATGATCCAGCGGGCGCTCGCGGAGGCGAAGGTCGGGGGCGTCGAGGTCGTGCCGATCGCCGACATTCAACGCCATGCGCTGTGGGTCCGCTACCTCGAGGGGCTCCTCCCCCCGTTCGACCGGGTCTACACGAACAATCCGCTGACCCGCCTGCTCTTCGAGCGCGCCGGGTACACCGTCGAGTTGCCGAAGCTCGTCGATCGGCGGAGGTACGAGGGAGTGCGGATCCGCGAGCGAATCGCGGCCGGCCGCGGCTGGGCGGAACTCCTCCCGCCGGCCGTCGCTCGGTACCTCGGCTCGGTGGATGCGAGCTCGCGCCTGCGCATCCTTCGAGCGGGGGGTGCCCGCCCCACGAGGGGGCGGGCGCGATGAGCGCCGCCGACACCGCTCCCGACCGGCCGAAGCGACGTGACCGCTTCGAACCGCTCCCCGCGTGGGTGGGCCCTTCGACGCGGGTCGTCCACGCGGGCCGCCGACCCGAGCTCAACGCGGGGGCCGTGGTCGGTCCGATCTACCAGACGTCCACCTTCCACTGGCCCGCCGAGCATTCGGAGTCGGCCCACACGACCCGGGCGTATCTGTACACGCGCGGCGACAATCCGTCGACCGAAGCGCCGGTCGAGGTCGTGCGCGAGCTCGAGGGAGCCGAATCCGGTCGACTCTTCGCTTCGGGCATGGGCGCCCTGACCTCGACGATCCTCTCCCTCGTGCGGAAGGGCGACTCGCTCGTGGCGCTCGAGAGCCTGTACGGGGGAACGACCGAACTTTTGACGGAGCTCTTGCCCCGATTCGGGGTCACGGTCCGGGAGGTCTCGGACGACGCGGCGCGAGTACCCGAGGACGCGGTCCCGCCGGGGACCCGATTGGTCCTGGTCGAGAGCCCGACGAACCCGACCCTCCGAGTCCACGACCTCGCCCGCTGGGCGGCGGCGGCGGACCGGGCCGGGGCCGTGCTCCTCGTCGACAACACCTTCGCGACGCCCCTCAACCAGAATCCGATCGCCCTCGGGGCCGACCTGGTCGTCCACAGCGCGACCAAGTACCTCGCGGGCCACTCCGACCTCGTCGCCGGCGTCGTGGTCGGCGCCGAGCGCCTCGTCGAACGGATCGACGCGAGGCTCTACCTCGGAGCGACCGTCGACCCGTTCGCGGCGTTCCTGCTCGAGCGGGGCCTGAAGACGCTGCCGATCCGCGTCGCGCGTCAGAACGAGAACGGCCGGCGCGTGGCCGAGGCC
>JASHYY010000080.1 GCA_030042815.1 Thermoplasmata archaeon
CGTGGAAAAGATGAACCTCCCGTCGATGGCCGAGGCCAATAGCGCGATGGGCTGCGTCATGGACCGACCGTGGGACGGCCCGCACGGAGCGACCGCACCGCCGTTCTTCGCGATGGTCGCGCAGCGACACATGCTCGAGTACGGGACGACGGACGAGCAGCTGGCCGCCGTTTCCGAAAAGAACCACCGGTTCGCGAACACGAACCCGAACGCACAGTTCTTCGAGAAGACGTTCCCCCGCGACAAGCTCCTACGTCTCCCGGTGGTCGCCCCACCGCTCCGTCTTGGCGACTGCTCGTCGATGACGGACGGGGCGGCCGCGGTCGTGCTCGCCGCGGAGGATCAGGTCGCCCGCTACACTGACCGTCCGGCGTGGGTGCGCGGGACCGGGCAGTACTCCGATTTCCACAACCTCGCGAACGCGGGGTCGCTGACCGACTGGCCGGGACTGCGGCACGCGGCCCGTCGTGCCCTCGATCAGGCCGGGATCACGGCCCGGGACCTCGACGTCGCGGAGGTCCACGACTGTTTTACGATCTCGGAGGTCATCGAGTACGAGGCGCTCGGTCTGTGCGCCCCCGGCGAGGGCGGGAGGTTCGCGGCCGACGCGCGGGGCGATATCGGCGGAGACCTCGTCGTGAACCCGCGCGGAGGTCTGCTCGGATGCGGTCACCCGCTCGGCGCCACGGGGATCAGCCAGGCGCTCGAGGTCTTCCAGCAGTTCGGGTCGTCCGTGCCGGCCGCACGGCAGGCGCCCGACCCCGAGTGGGCACTCGTGCACAACCTCTCGGGCAGCGCGAACGTCCACTCGGTGATGGTCTACCAACGTGGAGGTGCAGCATGAGCGGCCCGTCGACCCGCCGCCGCGCGGCGGCGACCCTCGCTCCTCCGCCCTCAGAGCCCGCGGCGCCGGCGCCACCCCCGGCCGAGGTGCCGGCCCGACCGAAAGTCCCCGAGCGCCGTCCCTACGTTCTCGACCTGTTCCCCCTCGAATCGGCCCGCGACACGCGCCTCTCCCGTTTCTACGACCGCCTGCGCGAGGGTCGTCTCTCGACGACCCGATGCCGGAAGGACGGCCTCGTCTGGCCCCCCCGCACGGCGTGCCCGACGTGCCATACCGAGGAGCTCGAGTGGGTCGACCTTCCCGACCGGGGTCGACTCTACGCGTTCAGCGCGGTCCTGGCCGGCGCGCCGGTCGGCATGGAGCACGACGTGCCGTTCCCCGTGGGCCTCGTGGACCTCGACGGCGTGCCGCTGCGACTCTACGGCCGGATCGAGGGAGCGCCGTGGACCGCGCTCCGCGTCGGCCAGGAGGTCCGGGTCGAACCGTTCGACGTCGACGAGGGGCGGGTCTTCTACCGGTTCCGGGTCGTCGACTAGCGACCGCGCCCGGAGCGTCTCCGGAAACACCGAAAACTCCGTTCGCGGCTCACCGGCCGGACCCGGCGAAAATCCGAGGGGAGGCTATTTATACACCCCCTCGGTCTCGCGCGCCGCCGGCTCGGGGAGATCGGCCTCGCATGGATACGTCAGGCACCGGTTGGTGGCACCGTCACGGGTGGACGGTCGCGATTCTCCTCGCGGCGTTCGGGATCTCGTTCGCGATCCGGACGATCTGGACGTACCCGATCGTCGCGCAGTACGGCCCGCTGTTCACGTACGCCGGCGGCTCGGACTCGTACTACCACTCCCGCGTCACGACGTACATCATCGAGAACCACCGGAACCTGATCTTCGACCCGATGCTGAAGTTCCCGATCGGGGCGATCAATCCGCGGGAACCGCTGTTCGACTGGATGAACGCGATCCTCGGGATCGTCTTCGCCCCGTTCTTCGGCGGGAACGCCGTCGTGGCCAGGGCCTGGTTCCTCGACCTGCAGGCCCCGCTCTGGGCCGCGCTCGGCGTCTTCCCGGTCTACCTGATCGGTCGGGAGGTCTCGGGCCGCCGCACCGGGCTCATCGCCGCGCTGATCTTCCCGTTGCTCAGCGCGAACATCGACTCGTCGATCTTCGGCTACGCGAACTATCTCTCGTTCTACACGTTCATCATCCTGGTCGTCGTCTACTCGTACATCCGTACCGTCAAGGCCGTCGGGAACCGTCGTTGGATCGATAGCTACCGGAACCCCCGGTCGTACGTCCCCGGCCTTCGCGCCTTCCTCCGGACCGAGCGGACGGCGGTCAAATGGGCGGTCTTCACCGGGGTCTCGCTCGGCGCGCTCGCGCTCGCCTGGCAGGGGTACACGTACGCGGTCGTCGTGATCGGGGTCTCGGTCCTCGTCGCGATGATCGCCGAACGGGTCCGCCGCGTGGATTCTTTCGGCCTGTACGTCGCGACGTGGATCGTCGGCCTGGTCGGGTTCCCGATGGCCGTCCCGTACTACCTCGTGCAGCACCAGTTCGCGGTCTGGTTCGACCTGCCGCTCATCCTCTTCTTCGGCACCCTGCTGCTGCTCCTGCCGTTCCTGCTGCTGCGAGACGTGCCGTGGGTCTTCTCGATCCCGCTCCTCGGTCTCCTCGTGGTCGCGGCGGCCGCGGTGCTCGCGGTCGTGAATCCCGGCTACTTCACGAGCATCGTCACCGGTCAGGGCTACTTCGTCAAGTCGCTGATCTACTCGACCGTCGCCGAGGCTCAGGCGCCGTCCATCGACTCGCTCGTCATCGGTTACGGGATCGTCACGTTCTTCCTCGCGTTCGTCGGGCTCGCCATCTTCGGCTGGATGCTGGTCCGCGGGCGGTTCAAGCGGTACCACGTCGTGTTCGTCGTCTTCGCGGTCCTATCGATCTTCCTCCCGATCTCGGCGGAAAAGTTCTTCCTGCTCGGTTCTCCCGCGTTCGCGCTCCTGCCGGCGGAGGCGTTGCGGCGCGCCCTCGACGTCGCGGGCTACCCCGAGCTCCGGCGCACCGTCGCCTCCCTGTCCGACCGGCGGAGCCAGTTCTCGGCGTTCCGCCGGGCGTTCAAGGCGCGCCACGTCCTCGTGATGGCGCTCGTCGTCGGCCTGCTGCTGCCGAACGTCTGGGTCGCGATCGACGCGGGGATCCCGGGCAACACGAAGAGCCAGTTTTCGAGCCAGGTCGCGGCGACCCTCCCTCCCTGGCTCCAGCTGAACACGTCGAGTCCCTCGTCCTACTACTTCGGCGCCGCCGGAAGTTCGCTCGATACGCCGAACCTCTACGATAGTGCCGCGTACAATTGGCTCGCCCAGCAGGACACCAACTTACCGTCGGCCGACCGTCCCGCGTTCCTGAGCTGGTGGGATTACGGGTTCCAGGCGATCGACCAGGGAGACCATCCGAGCGTCGCCGACAACTTCCAGAACGGCATCGACCCGAGCGGCCAGTTCCTCCTCTCGCAGAACGAGTCCGGCGCGATCGCGGTGCTCGCGACGACCTTGCTCTCGGCCGAGCTGCTCAAGACCGGTTCGACGTACGTTCCGGGCCCGCTCGCGACCGTGCTCGCCCAGGACGGCGTGAACGTCGGGAAGCTCAATTCCTACCTCGTGAACCAGAGCGCCGACTACCGCCTCGTCGTCAATAACCCCGACACGTACCTCCCGGTGAACCCGAGCACGATCACCCACCAGAACGCGATGTACCTCGTGGTGGAGAACTTCCTCGCGAGCTCGCTGTCGCTCTCGGGCGTCGCGAAGGTCTACAACGACCTCCAGCAGTACACCGGCTGGCAGATCAAGTACGTCGCCTCCGACACCCGGCTCTTCCCGTTCTCCGGAACGGACACCGGGATCTACTACGCTCCGGCCGAACTCACGGGTCGCGTCATCGATAGCGCCGGGATCCCGACGTCGTTCTTCCAGGTCTACGTCAACGGCACGGACGGCAACACCTACCCCCTCGGGTCGGTCCCCGCCGGCGTCGGCGCGGTGAGCTACTCGATCGCCTACTACGCGCCGTTCTACAACTCGATGATCTACCACATCTACATCGGCTACAACGGCACGGACAT
>JASHYY010000081.1 GCA_030042815.1 Thermoplasmata archaeon
TCGGGGCGTTCGTCACGCTGGACGAGTACAACGGCCGGGAGGCGTTCATCCACCTCTCCGAGGTCGCGACGGGCTGGGTCAAGTACATTCGCGACCACATCCGCGAGGGCCAGAAGATCGTCGCCCGGGTCCTCCGGGTCGACCCTGCGAAAGGGCAGATCGACCTCTCGCTGAAACGGATCAACGACCACCAGCGCCGGGAGAAGGTCCAGGCCTGGAAGAACGAGCAGCGGGCGATGCGCCTGGTCGAACAGGTCGCGCACGCGCTCAAGGTCTCGGCCGACGACGCCGTGAACCTGTTCGGCCCGACGCTCGTCGAGAGCTACGGGTCGCTGTTCCAGGCGTTCGAGGTCGCGTCGGCCGACGCGAAGCGGTTCCAGAAGGAGAACGAGAAGGCCTCCTGGGCCGGTGCCTTCCTGAAGGTCGCGCGGGAGAACATCGTCCCGCCCCACGTCACGATCCTCGGTACGCTCGAGGTGACCGACCCCGGTCCCACCGGGGTCGACCGCGTCCGGGCCGCCCTCGCCGCCGCAGAGAAGGTCGACCCGGAGTCCGTCGAAGTCCAGTACGTCGGGGCCCCCCGTTACCGGATTCGGGTCCAGGCCTCCCAGTACAAGCAGGCCGAGGAGACGCTGCGCCGCGCGACCGAGGCGGCCCTCAAGCTGATCAAGGCAGGCGGCGGCGAGGGGACGTTCACCCGCGCATGACCGAATCGGTGCTGCGCGTCTGCCGCGGATGCGGCCGCTACTCCTACCGGGACAAGTGCCCGGAATGCGGGGCCGCGACCCGGACCCCCCACCCGGCCCGTTTTGACCCGGCCGACCGGTACGGGAAGTACCGGCGTATGCTGACCCAGTCCGTCCGGTCGGGTCCGGGCACCGAGTAGGAGATGGCGATGGTTGCCGGCATCCACCGCATCAAGGTCGTCAACGACGTGAGCGACCTCGTACCGATTCTCCGGGCCGTCGACTCGCCGGTGAAGCTGAAGCTCGTCCAGCGTCTCGGCGAGAGCTGGCTCACCCTGGACGACGTCGTGAACGAGTTCGGCAAGGAAGGGGAGAAGGCGCTCGCCTTCTTCGAGAAGCTGCGTCTCATCGACACGCGCTGGGTGGCGCGCGAGGGTCGAAAGCAGCCCGACAAGAGCTACCACTTCTACTACTCCACGATCAACATCAGCACGACGTCGCCGCTCCAAGAGATCTCGGAGGTCCTCGCGATCGCGATGATGCCGCTAAAGGAGTACTCGCGGCTCGAGGAGCGGATCTTTGAAGCCGTCGGTCCGGACGGCCGGTTCTTCTCGGACGTCGCCGAGGAGCTCGGGATGTCGCCGACCCGTCTCAAGGGCATCGTCAAACGCTCGGAGAAGCTGGAGTACCGTGGCCACCGCATCGAGCGGTTCCAGGCGGAGTCGGCGGAGTAACGGCCGCCCCGAGGTCTCGGTCCTCCGGGTCGGCCACCGTCCCGGTCGCGACCCGCGCCTGACGACGCATCTCGCGCTCGCGGCGCGCGCCTTCGGGGCGCGACGCATGTACCTGCATCCTCCGGACCCCGCGCTCGCCGCCCGGGTCGGGGCCGTGGCGCGGCGCTGGGGGGGAGTTTTCGAAGTGCTCCCGGCCGAGGACTGGAAGGCCGTCGTGCGGTCGTTCGACGGGCCGACCGTGCACCTCACGATGTACGGCCTCCCGCTCGCCCGGGTGCTACCGCGCTTCGCCCGCTCCCGGCGGGTCCTCCTGGTCGTCGGGGGTGCGAAGGTCCCGGGCGACCTCTACCGTCGCGTGACGTACAACGTGGGCGTCGGCCACCAGCCGCACAGCGAGGTGGCGGCGGTGGCGGTCGTGCTCGAGCGCCTGCTCGGGCTGCCCTCGCCCCGGGCCCTTGCGGGAGCCCGGCAGGCGATCGTGCCACAGGCGAGGGGGAAACGGCTGCGCACGACGTTGGGGGTCCCGTGACCGACGCCCTCCCCCCGATCCCGTCGCGAGGGCTCCCGCTCTCAGCGCGGGCCCCGGGGAAGTGCATCGTCTTCGGAGAGCACGCCGTCGTGCACGGTGCGCCGGAGCTCGTGTTCGCAATCGACCTTCACACCCAGGTGTTCGTGCGGGCGGGAGACGGGTTCCGGCTGAACGCCGACCCCGAAGCGGTCTCCCGGAACGGCTACTTCCGCTCGGCGATCGAGCAGAGCTGGGTCGGGGGGCCTCCCGTGGACGTCCGGGCCGTCTCTCGGATCCCGAGGGCCGCGGGTCTCGGTTCGTCGGCGGCGTTCACCGCGGCCGTCGCGTCCGCTTTCGCGGCCGCGCAGGGCGGGATCGACCGACCGGCGCTGGCGCAGCGTGCCTTCGAGATCGAGCGCGGCGCCCAGGGCGTCGGCAGTCCCGGCGATACGAGCACCGTCGTGGGGGGCGGGTACCTGGCGATCAACGGGGGCGACGGCGAGCCCCTCTGGACGGTGCGCGCCGGGGACCGCCGCTGGGAGGTGCGTCGGGTGCCCGATCCGGGCTGGGTCTGGGTGGTGGCGCACAGCGGAGTCCCGCGGTCCACCGGGGACGCGGTGCGTGCGGTCGGCCGGCGGCTCGAGCAGCCGGACGGTCCGGACCTCCTCGCGGAGTTCGCCCGCGTCGCCCGGGAAGGGATCGAGGCGGTGGCGCGGTCGGACCGGGACCGGGCGGCGGAGCTCGTCCGGCGCAACCAGGAACTCCTCCGAGAGGTCGGGGTGTCGCATCCCCGCCTCGAAGCGCTACTCGAGGCCGGGGCTCCGGCCGCGCAGGCGGGGAAGCTCACCGGCGCGGGGGCGGGCGGGTCGGTCGTGGTGCTGCCGATCCCCGGAAGGGAGGCGGAGCTGGTGCGGCGCCTCGCGCGGGCCGGGGGGCTCCCGTTCGTCGTACGGGCGGACCTGTCCGGAGTCTCGCTCGTGGAGTGACCGCCCTTCGGGGGGACCGGGTCACTTGCGCGCCACGATGCGGACGACCGAGTTCGGCCCGAGCGGATGGTCGGCGCCGAGCGCCCGGTGCGTTCGTCCGTCGATCGCTCGAATGAAGTGTTCGCCGAGCTCGGTGTGTACACGGTAGGCGACCGCCCGCGTCGGGGTGTTCGCCGGCACGAGGAACGCGTCGGGAAGGACGCGTCCCTTGCTGTCGGTCCAATGGGTCTCGTCCTCGACGGGGTAGACGACGATCATCCCGAGCCGTTCGAACACCATTCGCTCGAGCGCACCCTGCGCTCCGGTCGACCCCCACACCCCGAGCACGTGGCGGATCCCGTCGAGCGCTTTCGACTGGGCCGGCGAGAGCCGGCCCGGGTCGGTCAGCTCGAACGTCGGGTCGCCGGGCCGGTACCGGACGAGACCCGCCCGAACGGCCCGCCGGAGAGTCAACTCCGCGTCGGCGGCGGTGGGAACCACGGGGATCGGGGAAACCGCTTCCGCCAGCACGTCCGCGCGTTCCCGGTCGCTCCGGTCGCATTTGTTCGCTGCGACAAGCCGCGGCTTCGACAAACGCAGCAGCTCGCGCGCGAGCCGGACCCGATCGTCCTCCGACCAGTGCGCGACGTGCGCGAGGTCGACGCCGGCGGAGCGCA
The DNA here is from genome assembly GCA_030042815.1 of Thermoplasmata archaeon. GTDB lineage: Archaea > Thermoplasmatota > Thermoplasmata > Lutacidiplasmatales > UBA184 > Lutacidiplasma. The sequence continues at coordinate 3,571 of JASHYY010000081.1, forward strand.
GGGAGGCCGTGATGGCCGCCGGGGAGATCGAGAGGCCGGTCAACCGCTGGGCGAGGAACTCTTCCACCTTCCGGCCCTCGAGCTCGACGCCGCGGGCTTGTCGGAGGAAGTCGCGGCCGAGGATCTCCGCGACCCAGTCGACCAGCTCCTCTTCGAGCCAGCCGACCTCCTCGGCCGGGTCGTGCGCTCCGGGCGCGTCGATCCGTCCTTCGGCGTCGGTCGCCCCGGAGAGGTCGACGACCTGGATGAACCCGTCCGCGGCCCGTAGGTCGTCGAGGAACTTGTGCCCGAGCCCCTTCCCGGCATGAGCTCCCGGGACGAGTCCGGGCACGTCCACGAGACTGACCGGGATCCAGCGGACCCCGTCCACGCACTTCGCGTTGCCCGGAGTGCACGGCACCCCTTTCTCGACGTGCGGGCACGGGGCCCGCACGGCGGCGACGCCTCGATTCGGGGTCACGGTCGTGAACGGGTACGGCGCCATTGGCACGTCGAGAAGCGTGAGCGCATTGAACAGAGTCGACTTTCCGACGTTCGGTTTGCCGACCACCCCTACCTCCACGGTATCCTCTCGGCCCGGACCGGACTATGTCGAGTAGTCCGGAGGGACCTCGGTCTGTCCGAGGCGGTGGTTGCTCGCGAGCGCGAGCGCGAAGAGGAGGTCGCTGACGCGGTTGGCCCACTGAAGGAGCTCGGGACGCTGGGGTTCTTCCCGGTGGAGAGACCAGAGCTCCCGCTCCGCGCGGCGGGAGACCGCCCGGGCGATATGGAGGAGGGCCGCCGAGCGCGACCCGCCGGGCAGGACGAACGAGTGGATCGGCGGGTGATCCTGGTCGAACCGGTCGATGTCCTCTTCGAGGCGACGGACGTGGCGGTCCTCGATGCGATGGGCCGGCGGGCGGCTCGCCGCGGCCGTCGCGAGCTCGGCCTGGGCGACGTAGAGCTCGTGGCCCAGGCGTCGGACGACCGTGCGAACGTCGTCGAGACGTTCCGGCAGGTCGGACGTAACGAGCCCGAGGATCGCCCCGAGCTCGTCGTACGTTCCGTAGACGCGGATCCGGGAGGAGTCTTTCTCTACGCGGGTACCACCGGCAAGACCGGTCGTGCCTCGGTCGCCCGTCCGGGTATAGAGACGCGGGATACTCTCGCCTCCGGTCGCCACGGCAGCTGGTCCAGAGGAGAGCTCAGACCGTGGACGGGACAGTAGGAGATGTGCAGCACCTCATTATGCTTGGCGTCCTGTCGGCACAGTCGGCAGATGAATCCGCTTCGCTCGCTCCAGGCGATCGCCATCGACTCCATGTTGCAACCCTTCCCCGTTCCCGAAGGCTAGCGCCGGAGGAGCCCCCGACCCTCCCGGTCCGCTCGAGTGCGCCCGGTCCGTCGCTCGTCGGCGCTCCGCGCGTGGTGACGCAGCGCCGGGACGTGCTCGGTGTGGGTGCGAGCCAGCTCCCGGAGGCCCAGGGTCAGCGCGAGCACCATCGCGCCGGCCGCGTCGTGGGCGTATCCGTCCTCGACCAGCTCCTCGAGCTCGTTCCGCAGGGTGGCGGGAAGCTCGGTCGCCGGAGCGCGCGCCTCGGTCGCGTCGCGCACGAGCGCTCGGACCGCGTCGGAGCGGTTCGAGAGCTTGTGGTCCGTTCGGAACTTCTCGAGGAGCGACTCCTCCTCGGAGGTGAGTCGTACACCGAGGAAGTAGGTCGCCGGAGCCTGGGCTCGAGCGGTCCGCACGGCGTTTAACAGAATTTAACGAATATTTAGTTCTTCTTATGTTATCGTTAAACAACAAGATGGTCGCTCCCCGGACCCCCGGGGGGTTTAGGTTCCGATCCCGAGAACCGCGACCTGCCCGACGGCGGGCGCGGGGCTAGAGCAACTTGCCCGCGCGGACGACGGGAGTCCCGTCGACCGCGACCTCGGCGCCCGCGAGCGTGATCCAGTTCATAAAGCTCGACCGGTTCGAGCCGCGCAGGTGCAGATTCCTTCCGACCGCGAGAGTGACGGAACCCAGCTCGACGGTCTCGAGGTTGGGAACGTCCCGAGCGGCCGGATTCAGGCCGAAGGCGAGGTAACCGGTGCGGTCCCTGCCCGTCGTGCCGGTCCGGAATCGGCGGGAGAACTCCTCGGCTCCGTGGTCGAACGAGTAGGACGAAAGCCGGCCGTCGGCAAAGTCGAGCGTCCCCCCATCGCTCCAGTACCACCAGATGTTGGTCCGGCGGTTGGCGCGGATGCACCCCTCGGCGGTCTTTGAGTCGAGCGCCACGTCGACCCGTCCGCCGGGAATCTGCGCCAGCATGTCGCTCGGCCCGTACCGCTTATCCCGAGGGTGAGGCGTTCCATCGTGCAATCGCGGAGCGACTCCGGCCAACGCGACCTCGAGGTCCGTTCCGTTGGTGTGAGTGATCCGGAGGTTCTTCCCGCGGGAGAGCGCCCGGTACAGTCGAGCGCCTCGCTTCGTCGTCTCCCCCGGGTCCGTGAGGCAGGCGCGCAGGATACGATCCTCCCAACTCGCGCGGTCCAAGCCCCATTGTTTGGCCCGTCCTTCCGTCGCGAACCCGACGGCGACCCGCCCCCCGCGGAGCCCGGACTTCCGGGCAGCCTCGTACCAAGGGGAGAACCAGGCGATCGCCTCGTCGAAGGTCCGCTCGGGGATCTTGTCGATGCGGTCGGTGTCGCCCGGGCCCCAGAAATGTACGTACACGTCCGCGGCGCGGA
>JASHYY010000007.1 GCA_030042815.1 Thermoplasmata archaeon
GTGACGCCGTCCACGGTCGCCGACCAGCTCGTGCCCGTAGCGAGGCCGCTCTCGGTCACCGTCACCGCGTAGGTCACCGCGGAGAACGCGACCGACAGGGCGTACGGCCCCGAGACCGTGATCGAGCCGCTCGACGGCGACGCGGTGTAGCCCGCGATCGCCACGATCTGGTAGTTCCAGGTCCCCTCCGGCACCTCCAGGGTGATCGTGGAGGTGGTCGAGTTCCCGCTGATCCCGCCGACGATGGCGGTCCAGGTGGTCCCCGCCGGCAGCCCCGTCTCGGTCAGGGTCACGGCGTAGTAGGCCGTGAACGAGATGTCGGCCTCGACCTCGCTCTCGTCGCCCGACAGGTTCAGCGAGCCGCTCGCCGGGGACGCCGCGTAGCCCGCGACGGCGCCGACGGTGAACGAATACGTCCCCGGCAGCTCCCCGAACAGGAGGAACGTGCCGGTCGTCGATTCGGTCGCGCCGTTGAACGTCACCGACCAGGAGGTTCCCGAGGCGAGCCCGTATTCCACGAAGTAGACCTGGACCTCGTCCGCGGGAGCTCCGAGCGGGTAGTAGTCGACGTTGGCGCCGTTGGCCGTGATGAAGTACGGCGCCAGGCGGTCCCCGTCGTACTTGTGCCAGTCCGCCCAATAGTTGCCCGAGTCCGTGTAGGGGTTGTACCAGTCGTTGCCGTAGCTCGGACTCGAGAAGCCCTGGATGTGGGCGGCGCTGTAGGTGTCGGTCGCTCCGTTGTTGCCGACGAACGAGTTGCCGTAGATGTAGTTCCCTTCGCTGTCGACCAGGCAGACCGCGTACCAGGTGTTGTCGGTGAAGGTCCCGCCGAGGATCACGTTGTCGTAGGCGTCCTCTGCAAAGATCCCGCCGAAGTTGTCGGTCGCCTGCACCCCGTTGAAGACCGAGTACTCGGTCCCGATGAGGTCGATCGCATACCAGTCGTTGGTCGCGGTCAGGTCCTGGACCGTCAGGCCGCCCGGACCGTAGAGGCCCTCTCCCGAGTCCTCGTCGAGCAGAGCGTACGGATAGTTCGTCGCCGAGAGGTCCGTGATCCCGACCTGGAAGCTGTCCACGGTGAACACCGCGGCCACGGGCACGTAGTTGTTCTCCGAGCCCGGAGGGGAGAGCGTCGTGTTCGTCGCGCTCAGGTCGTCGATCTGGACCACGCCCGACTCCTCTACGAAGACTCCCGTGGAGTAGTCGGTGACCAGCGTCTGGTCGATGTCGATCCCTTCCGAGTAGTAGTAGACCTCGACTCCCAGGCTCGCATCGGAGACGCTCGTGTTCGTGATGGAGACGAACGAGTTGTACTCGTCGAGGTACACGCCGAGGCTGTTGTCCGCCACGGTCGTGTTCGTTACCGTCGCGTACGTCCAGTCCTCCAACTGGAGACCGGTCGCCCCGTCGGTCGCGTCGATGCCGTTCACGACGGCGTACACTCCGTCCTCGAGCTCGATCTCCTCGCCGCCCAGGACGTAGAACGTCGGCACCCCGGGACTGGTCGCGTACTCTCCGAAGAGGTCCACGGACCCGAGCGACGCGACCCCGATCGTGCCCGTCGCGTTCACGGAGGTGTCGAGCGCCTCGACGTCCTCGGAGTAGACGAACTCGACCCCGGCCACCGCCGTGTTGTTCACCCAGAGGTACTGCGTTTCGGGAGCAAAGTCGCCGAAGAACTCGACCCCGACTCCCGACGACCAGACCGAGATGTACTGCCAGTAGTCGGCGAAGCTGAAGGCGTCCACGGCCCCGAGCGCGGTGCTCGGGTCGATGATCGACAGGTGGGAGACCTCGTCGAACGCGTCGCCGACGATCTCGACCCCCCCGGCGTCGACCGCGGTGATCCCGAAGTACTCGTTCTCGAACGTGTAGTTCGAGTAGATGCCGAGGGACCCGGAGGTCGCGATGACGTCCTCCGCCTCGGAGAGGTACGAGTCGAAGAAGTCGGCCCCCCACGAATCGTCCGACGCCGCGATCCCGGCGACGAACCCGTACGCGGTGCCGGGCACGGCGTAGACCGGGGAGACCGAGTAGCCGCCCGCGTAGAACGCGGTGGCGCCGTCGGTGGCCACGATGTCGACGTAGGTCCCGTAGAAGCTGTCGAGCGCGAAGACCCCGAACGAGCCGTCGCCCGTCGCGTAGATCTCGCTGCCGCCCGCCCCTACGTACGTATCGTAGGAACCGACGTCGTCGACCCCGTTCGACCCGCCGGAAACATATGCTCCGTAGAACGCGGCGTCGACGCTATCGCCGATGAAGACCCCGTACGTCCCGTTCTCGAGGTCCACGATACCGGATTCGGGCTCGAGGTCCTGCCAGAAGAAGATGCCCGCCCCGGAGCCGAACGGGGTCCCGTAGAAGATGTACCCCTGCAGCGTGAGGTATCCGATCTCCGCGTAGTCGGACTCCCACGAACTGTACTGTTCACTGAATCCGAACCGGTCGGTCGTGTTCAGGAACGGTCCCGGCGTGAGGAATCCGTTCGTGGCCGGGTTGTTGTCGTAGTAGTAGTGGGTCCCCGACGCGCTGTTATTGCCCTGGGTCACGCCGAACACCCAGACCGAGTCGGTGACCCCGATCTCCTGGAACAGCGTGAACGACGGGAAGCTGTAGTCGTTCAAGTGATTGAAGGAGAGGTTGAGGTCGACGGTGAGGCCGAGGTACTCGAACGGGGGCGTCACGACGCCGAGCACGACATCGGACAGCAGTACGGCCTGCGAGTCCCCGTTCATGTACAGCGGGGCCCGCAAGACGATCGGCGTCGCTTCCACGGTCAACACCAGCGAAACGCCGGTGGTGGTCCCGGTGAAGGTGAAGTTCGCCTCGTCGTACCCGTCCGCGAACGCCTGCACCCAGAACTCCCCGCTCGCGGTGTTGGGTACCGCGGCCGGAAGGAACGTGTCGAAGTCTCCGAGCGCATTGGTCGGGAGGATCGTCAGGTTCGCACCGAGCCCACCGGGGGCGACGTTGCTCACGAAGACGAATCCGTAGTCGGGGTCGATCGTGCCCGAGTACTGGATGTCCCCGGCGGCGACCGAGGCCCACTTGAGTCCGCCCCAGAGGCCGTAGAGGAACGAGGGGCCGGCGTTGATCTCCTCCGTTCCGCTCGCGGTCCAGTAGCCCGCCACGCCCGTGGAGGTCTCACCGGTGTCCGTACCGAAATCGTACGCGGAGGGAACTGACTTCCAGCCGCCGACCGTCACGTTGGAGTAGAGCAGCTGCATCGAACCGTCGAGCGTGTTGAACACGGCGTTCGAGCCGCCGATCGGTCCCCCGAGGATGATCTCGGCGTCCCGGAGCAGCCCGGACGGGGTCGCGGTCTTCCCGTCGATGCTGAAGCCGGGCGCCGGGTTGGCAACGACGGTCGACGGGTGGGCGAACGTAACAACGTCGCTCGTCCCCTCGACCTGGAGGCCACCGGCCCCCGTG
>JASHYY010000082.1 GCA_030042815.1 Thermoplasmata archaeon
AGGAGCTCTCGAACGGCACGCTGGACGCGCGGGGTCAGGCGGCGCTCTCCGCCCTGTCGGTCGGCTACGTCGCCGTCACCGGCAACAACACCATCCTCTGGCGCGCGTTCTCTCCCGCCCCGTTCCTCGCGGACCCGGGAGAGTTCCCGCTCCTCTTCCACGCCGGAGCCGCGTACCTGTTCGGCCGCACCGGCTGACCCGCGGCGCCCGCGTCTACACGAACTCGTCGAGCAGCGACTCCTTCCCGCGGAGGCCCGCGGGCTGGAGGGCGAGCGGTCCGGCCGCGAGGACCTCCTCGAGGTCTTCGTAGGTCGGCCGGTCGGTCTTGTAGAACAGTCCGATCGGGATCTTGTCGCCCCACTCGAGCGACCGCTGCCAGGCCGCGACCAGGTCGGTCGGGTCGTGCCCGGCGCTCTCGAGCTTGTAGACGCGCTGCCGGAAAAAGTCGAACGTGTTGATCTTGTTGTACGTGACGCAGGGGCTGAAGACGTCCACGAAGGAGAATCCCTTGTGCTGAATCCCGTTCGCGACGAGGTCCGCGAGGTGCTTCACGTCCCCGGAGAAGCCGCGGGCGATGTACGTCGCGCCGCTCGCGAGCGCGAGCGACACCGGGTCGATCGGGTTCTCGATCACGCCGTTCGGCGTCGACTTGGTCTTCTGGCCCATCGTCGACGTCGGGCTCGCCTGGCCGGTCGTGAGCCCGTAGATCTGGTTGTCCATCGTGACGTACGTCAGGTCGACGTTCCGCCGCATCGCGTGGACGAAGTGGCCCGCGCCGATCCCGAACCCGTCCCCGTCCCCGCCGGTACCGATGACCGTGAGGCCGTGGTTCGCCCATCGGATCCCCTCGGCGACCGGCAGCACCCGGCCGTGGATGCCGTGGAACCCGTAGGAGGAGAGGAAGTGCGGGAGGTTCGACGAGCAGCCGATCCCCGAGATGACGACGACCGTGTGGCTCGGGAGCTGGAGGCGCTTCACGGCCATCTCGACCGCCGCGACGACGCCGAAGTCGCCGCAGCCCGGACACCACGTCGGCCGGGTGTCCGATTTCCCGACCACCGGAAGGGCCGCGCCAAGGCCGGTGGGACGGGGCGGGGCGGCGGTCTGCGACATCTTACATCACCTCGAGAGCCCGCGCGACGATCTCGTGCGGGAGGAAAGGTTCTCCGTCGTATTTGAGTAGGCGGTCGGAGCAGGCGAAGCCGAGCTCGGCGCGCAGGAGACGGCCGAACTGGCCGGAGAAGTTCGCCTCGACGAGAAGCGTGCGCCGCGCCTTTTCGAGCAGGGGGCGGGCGGCGTCGGCGGCGATCGGGTAGACGGTGGGGAACCGGAGGAGATTGGTCGCCTTCCCGCCCGCGGCGAGCTCCGCCCGGGCGTCGCGAACGGCGCCGACGGTCGAGCCCCACGCGACGAACGTGAGCGGGGCGTCCGGGGGGCCCTCGAGCACCGGGAGCGGGGCGGCGCGGGCGAGCCCACCGAGCTTCCGCATCCGCTTCTCCATCATCCGCTGGCGCTCGGTCACGTACCGGGGGATCCCGGCGTGGATGTCCGAGACCAGGTGGCCCCGCTCGTCGTGCTCGTCCGAGCCGGCGACGAACATGAGCCCGGGCTGGCCGGGGATCGCTCGGGGCGAGACGCCGGAGTCCGTGTACTGGTATCGCAGATAGTTCGTCTCGCTCGGGGGCACGGTGAACAGCGACGGGACCGGGACGTTGAGGTCGATCTCCGAACGGTCGACCGTCATGAAATTCTCGGACAGGTGGAGGTCGCTCGCGACGAGGATCGGGGTCTGGAACTCCTCCGCGAGACGGAACGCGTCGATCATCGACCGGTACGCCTCGGCCGGGCACGACGGGGCCAGGATCGCCCGAGGGAACTCGCCCTGGCCGGCGCCCAGCATCATGTTCAGGTCCCCCTGCTCGGTTTTCGTCGGGAGCCCCGTGGACGGCCCTGCGCGCTGGGCCTCGACCACGACGAGCGGGGTCTCGGTCATCCCGGCCATGCCGAGCGCCTCGACCATGAGCGAGAAACCCCCGCCGCTGGTCGCGGTCATCGCCCGCACGCCCGCGAACGAGGCGCCGATCGCCATGTTGATCGCCGCGAGCTCGTCCTCCGCCTGCTTGACGACCACGCCGAGCGCGGTGGAATGGGCCGCCAACCAGTGCATGATGGACGACGCGGGGGTCATCGGGTACTGGGAGAGGAACTTACAGCCGGCGGCCGCCGCGCCCAGGGCGATCGCGGTGTTGCCGTTCATCAGGAGCTTCGGCTCGCCCTGGCGCGAGAGGGCGTGGTCGTGCGCGTGCCCGTGGGCCTCCGCGAACCGGTACCCCTCGGCGCTCGCGCCCACGTTCCAATCGACGATCTCGCCGGCCTTGCGCCCGAACGAGTCCGTCAGCACCTCGTGGAGGAGGGGCAGCGGGATCCCGGCGAGGAACGCCGTCGCGCCGATTCCCCCGGCGTTCTGGAGGATCGACTGGCTCGTGTACTTGCGGGCGATCTGGAGCGTCGGGACGCCGAGCGGCGTCACCCCCGCGGGCAGCTCCGACGGGGCGACCGAGAACTTCTCCGGGTCGAAGAGGACGGCGCCGCCCGGCCGCACGCCGGCCCCGTGGATGTCGACGGTCGCCTTGTCGAGCGCGTAGAGGATGTCCGTCCCGTCCCCCGGAGAGTACGGACGGCCGTCCGACGCGCGAGCCTGGAACCAGACATGGCCTCCGCGGATCACCGACTGGTAGGCGTTGAGCCCAAAGACATGCAACCCCATGCGGGAGAAACTGCGGGCGATCGATTCCCCGATCGATGCGATCCCGTCCCCCGCCTGTCCTCCGATACGGACCGCGAGTTCGGTCATCGTCCCGCTTTGAGCGGTCGACCGTATTAAGGCGTTGTGCGCTGTGCTTGATTCGACCGGGGTGAACGCGGTCGGAATGGGGTCGAAACTGGTGGCTCGGCCGACCCCGCGCGTGCGCGTCCTTCTGTTCGCGGCCGCCCGGGCAGCGGTCGGGCAGCCGTCCCTCGATCGGGTCGTTCCCCGGTCGGGCGTCCGCGTGGACGCGCTCCTGCAACAGCTCTCGTCCGACTATCCGAAGCTCGCACCCCTCCTCCGGTCGAGCCGGTACGTCCGCAACGGCCGCTACCTCGCCTCTTCGCGCGGTCGCGTTCGGCCGGGCGACGAGCTCGCGGTCCATCCTCCGTACGGAGGAGGCTAGAGTGTCCGTCCGCGTCAGCTCCCGGCCCCTCCGGGGCGCGGCGGCGATGGAGGAACTCGAATCCCGGGACTCCGGGGCGATCGTCGTCTTCTCCGGTCGCGTCCGGCCCGACCGAACGGCCGCCGGCCGCGTCGTTGCGCTCGATTACGAGGCGCATCGCGGTCCCGCGCTCGCGCGCCTTGCGGCGCTCGAGCGGACGGCCCGGCGTCGCTACGGAGCCCGGCACGTCGTCCTCTGGCACCGCGTCGGCCGGCTGCGGGTCGGGGAGACGGCGGTGATCGTCGGCGTCGCGTGCGGCCATCGGGCCGAGGCGTTCGCCGCGGGCCGGTTCCTGATCGAGGAGCTGAAGGCGGTCGTGCCTATTTGGAAGACGGAGCGAGCACGACGCGTGCGTCGACCGCGACCACGCCCTTCCCGGCCGGCCGCACGATCAGCGGGTTCAGGTCGAGCTCGCTGACCTGCGGCAGCTCGACCGCGAGCTGCGAGACCCGCTCGATCGCCTCCTGGAGCGCCGGGAGGTCGCTCGGCGCCTCGCCGCGCACGCCCTTGAGGAGGGGGAACGCCTTGACCGATTCGACCATGTGCTGGGCAGAGAGCGGGCGGACGGGGGCGAGCCGAAACGTGACGTCCCGCAGCACCTCGACGTAGATCCCGCCCATCCCGAAGACGACGATCGGACCGAACCCGGGGTCCCGCTGGACCCCGACGAGGACCTCCTTGCCGCCCGAGACCTGCGCCTCGACCTCGAATCCCTCGATACGGGCGGTCGGCGCGGCGGCTCGGACCGACTCCTGCATCCGGGACCACGCCGCGCGGACCTGGTCGGCGTCGCGCAGGCCCACGGCGACGCCCCCGACGTCGGTCTTGTGCGAGATGTCGGGAGAGGCGACCTTCATCACGACCGGGAATCCGATCTCCTCCGCCGCGTGCGCCGCCTCCTCCACGGTGGTCGCGCGGGCGACCTGGGGGAACTGGATCCCGTAGGCTGAGAGTAGCGAGCGCGCCGCGTACTCGGGCAGCACGGACGTGCCCGAACGGGTCGCCCAGTCGAGCGCGGCCCGGACGGCGTCGCGGTCGACGGGGAACGTGCGCACCGCGGCCCGCGGCCGCGTCCGCCAAGCGTGGTAGCGAGCGAGGCTCCCGAGACCCTGGACCGCCTCCTCGGGGAAGGTGAACGCCGGAACGCCGTTCTGTTCGAGGAACTGGACCTCCCGCGAGAGGTCGTTCAGGCCGAAGAGGCAGGCCACGATCGGCTTCGTCGACTTCGCCTTCACTCGGAGGATCGCCTCCGCGATGGCATCGCTCGACATCGTGCCGGTCGGCGTAGCGATCACGAGGGCGGCGTGCACCTCGGGCGCGCCGATCAACGCGTCCAGCGTGTCCTGGTAGGCCTGCGGGGGAACGTCCGCCGTCATGTCGAGCGGGTTCGAGACCGCGGCGATCGAGGGGAGGCGGCGGACGAGCTCCTGTTGCAGGGCGGGAGGGAGCGGGGGCAGCTCGAGGCCGTTGCGGATCGCGGCATCGGCCGCGACGATCCCCGGACCGCCCGAATTCGTCAGGATGACGAGGCGGGGGCCGTCGACCGCGAGGCCCGTCGAGAAGATCTTCGCCGTGCGGAAGAGGTCGCCGAGGGTGTCGGCGCGCAGCACGCCGGACTGCGCGAACAGGGCGTCGTAGAGCTGGTCGCGACCGGACTGGGCGAGGGAGCCGGTGTGGCTGCGCGCGGCCCGCTCGCCGGCCGCGGTCCGACCGCTCTTGATCACCAGGACCGGCTTCTGCTCGGTCACCTCGCGCGCGGTCTCGAGGAACTTGCGGCCGTCGGCGAGGCTCTCCACGTAGAGGAGGATCACCTGGGTCTTCTCGTCGCGACCCAGCGCACGGAGGAGGTCGTTCTCGTCGACGCCGGCCCGGTTCCCGACGGAGACGAAACGGGAGAATCCGATCCGTTCGGTGATCCCGTACTGGAGGATCCCGGCCCCGAGCGCGCCGCTCTGGGAGACGAACGCGATGTTGCCGCGGGGCGGTAGGCTCTCGCTGAACGTCGCGTTCAGGCTGACCTCGGGGTCGGTGTTGAACACCCCGAAGCAGTTCGGTCCCACGAGGGACATCCGATATTTCGCCGCCCGCCGGACGACCTCCGCCTCGAGCGCGGCCCCCGCGTCCCCGACCTCGCGGAACCCGGAGGTGATCACGATGAGGCCCTTCGTGCCCACCGCCCCGAGCTCGTCGACGACGTCGGCCACCATCGGCGCCGGCACGATGATGACGCCGAGCTCGGGTGCTTCGGGGAGGTCGGCGACGCGGCCGTAGCAGCGGACCCCCGAGACGCTCTTCCACGAGGGGTTGACCGGATAGGCGACCCCCCGGAACCCGGCCTCGATCAGATTGCGGAAGAGGCTCGTCCCGACCTTCCCGGGCCGGTTCGACGCCCCGACCACCGCGACCGACGCCGGCTGGAACTGCTCGCGGAGCTCCGCGGACTGACCGACGCTCATCGCCACCTCGAGCGACGGCCGGCGGACGGTCCCCCGTTATATAGCCACACCCCCGTCCGAGGACAATGGCACCCTCGGGAGAGGCTCCGGGAAGCCGTCCTCCCTCGAGCCCGCCCCACGCGGCGGCGGCGCGCGGGGGCGGCGGCCGCGGGCTCCTGCAGCGGATGGACAAGGGGCTCGTGCGCCACGTGGTGGCGATCGGGAGCGGGAAGGGCGGCGTCGGAAAGTCGTCCGTGACGGCGATGCTCGCGGCCGAGCTGCGACGCCGGGACCTCGCCGTCGGCATCCTCGACGCCGACATTACCGGTCCTTCGATCCCCAAGCTCTACGGCCTCACCGGTCCCCTCGCCGACCGGGGGGAAGGGATCGAGCCCGCGACGTCCCGGTCAGGGATCTCCGTCGTCTCCTCGCAGTTCATGGTCGAGGACGAGCAGACGCCCGTGATCTGGCGCGGACCGCTCGTCACGCGCCTCATCACGCAGTTCTTCGGAGGGGTCAACTGGGGCGCGCTCGACTACCTCCTGATCGACATGCCGCCGGGGACGAGCGACGTCCCCCTCACCGTTTTCCAGACGATCCCGATCGACGGCATGGTCTTCGTCCTCACGCCGCAGGACCTCGCCGCCCTCATCGTGAAGAAAGCGATGAACATGGCGCGCGACCTCCACGTGCCCCTGCTCGGGGTCGTCGACAACATGGCGTGGATCGCCTGCCCCCACTGCCACGAGCGGATCGAGCTGTTCGGCCCGAGCCGCGTCCCGAAGGTCGCGGCGGAGTACGGGATCCCGGTCCTCGGGCAGCTCCCGGTCGTGCCCTCGATCTCCGAGCTCGCGGACGAGGGACGGATCGAGGAGGCGACCTCGACCGAGCTCGGGGCGCTCGCGGACGCGTTCGTCCGCTCGGTGGACGAGGTCAACCAACGGTCGGTCCGGACGCTGTAGCCGACCGGAGGTCCTTGAACGGGACCGCTTCGACCGGGATCCCCCGCCGGCGCAGCGCGCTCTCGAGCCCCGGGACGTGCGCGTCCCCCACCACGACCGCGAGCCGACCGTACCCGCGACCGCGCAGCTGCGCGAGCCGCTCGGCCATGTGCTCGTTCCGCTCGTCGAGGAGCACCCGCGCCATGGTCGGGCTCGCTCGTCGCAGCTCGCCCGTGTACTCCTCGGGCGCGTCGACGTAGCGGTCGAGCTCCTGCTCGACCACCCGCGCGGGGACGAACAGCCCGACGACCGCCCCGACCAGGAGCGTCACCCGCTCCTTGAACGGCATAGAGACGACGAGGCGGCGCAGCGTGTCGCGGATCGGGTCGTCGATGAGGAAGACCGGCAGCCGGCGCTCCCGCGCGACCGCGGCGGCGGCCTGCATCTCGGCTCCGGGGGTGCCGCCCCCGATCTCGGCTCCGAGGCGACGCTGCACGACGCCCCAGAGCCGCGCGAAGAGCGGGCCCCCGCTCCGGGCCCGGGGCGAGGACGGCGGCGCGAGGAGCGCCTGGGCGCGCTCCGGGTCGAGCTCGACCGCGA
>JASHYY010000083.1 GCA_030042815.1 Thermoplasmata archaeon
CATTTCGGGTCGGCCTCGCCCGAGCGGTGCGCCCGGGAGAGCGCCTTGGCGGCGTCCACGGCCGAGCTCTCCTCCTCGTCCGCGGCGGGGGCGCCGGCGGACTCGGTCCCGCGGGCGTCGCCGTAGAGGAACGCCACCGATTCGGCATCCCCCGCGTCCGGGGGGGCGGGAACGGACGGCACCCGGACGACCAGGACGAGGGCGAGCCCCTCGCCCTCGGTCGTCGCGCGCAGGAGGGCGTCCGCGAGCCCGCGTGCGGTCCCCGAGGATCGGTGGAGACGGACCGGCGCCCCGACGACCGAGGGTAACGCCCACTCGGCGGAGGTCGGCAGGTCGCCGAGGATGTCGACGGAGACCGGACCCGACCCGACGGATACGCCACCCAGTGCCCGCTCGAGGGCGGTCGCCGCGATGGTGAGCTCGTCCTCGTCCGGGGCCGGCACGCACCGACCGTCGGCCCTCGCCGCGGCGCGGTAGGCGGCGGCGCGCAGGAGCTGTCGCACGGCGCCTCACCCCGCCCGGAGGATCGTCACGGTCGCGGTCGCTCCGGCGCCCCCCACGTTGTGCGTCAACGCGCGGTCCGCGCCGGCGACCTGGCGGGCACCGGCGGCCCCCCGCAGCTGGCAGAACGCCTCGTACGCCTGGCCGACCCCGGTCGCGCCGATCGGGTGTCCCTTCGCCTTCAGCCCGCCGTCCGGGTTCACCGGCAGCCGTCCGCGCCGTTGCGTCTCGCCCGCGAGCGTCATCCGGCCCGCGCCTCCGGGCGAAGCAAAGCCGAGGTCCTCGAGCGCGAGAAGCTCGGCGATCGTGAAGCAGTCGTGGACCTCGAGGAAGGAGACCGACCCCCGCTCGCAACCGGCCGCCCGGAACGCCTCCTCGGACGCGCGACGGGTCGCCGCGAACCGGGTCAGGTCGGTCCGCTCCTGCACGGCGAGGGCATCCGAGCCCGCCCCGACCCCCTCGACGTAGACCGGCGTGTCGGTGTAGCGGCGAGCCCGTTCCGCCGGGACGACGAGGACCGCCGCCGCCCCGTCGCTCACCGGACAGCAGTCGTAGAGCCCGAGCGGGTCGGCGACCCGGGGGGCCGCCGCGACCTGGTCGGGCCGGATCGGCTTACGAAAGTGGGCGTTCGGGTTGAGGGCCCCGTTCTCGTGGTTCTTCACCGCGACCGCGGCGAGCGCCTCCGGTCCGACCCGGTGCTCGGCGAGGTACCGGGAGGCGATGAGGCCGTAGACCCCGGCGAACGTGAGGCCCGCGAGCCGCTCCCACTCGGTGTCGCCCGAGACGCCGAGCCAGTACCGGCGGCGCGCGTTCGGCAAGTCGGTCATCTTCTCGACGCCCGCGACCAGGGCGAGCTCGGAGGAGCCGGAGGCGACCGCCTCGACGGCCGCGCGGAGCGCGAATCCACCTGAGGCGCACGCGTTCTCGACCCGGGTCGTCGGGACACCGGAGACCCCGGCCTCCTCGCCGAGGACCGCCGAGGAGTTGCCGAGCTGCCAGCCCCCGAACCCGAGCGTCGCGAGGAAGGCCGAGTCAATCGACGAACGCTCGGCGCCCCGGTCGACGCTGGAGAACGCCGCGTCGACGGCCCGGCGCAGCAGGAGGCGCGGACCGTCGTCCAGGGCGCCGAAGCGGGTGTGTCCGGCCCCTACGATCGCCGCCCGCTCGCCCACGATTCCGTCCCCGCGAACTGTCTTATCGACCGAGTCTCTGGAGCCTTTTAAGGCCGGGGACCGTCGTGCCGGAAGAACCTCCGATCGTGGTCGGCGTTTCGGGGGCGAGCGGGGCGCCCATCGCGCTCCGGCTGCTCCGTGCGCTCCACGACGCCCAGCGTCCGGTCGCGCTCGTCGTCTCGGGCGGCGCGCGGGCCGTCCTGCGGGAGGAGTGCGGGATCGACGAGAGCGCCCTGCGCCCGTACGTCCGCGACGCGTACGACGACGGGGACCTCGGGGCGCCGATCGCGAGCGGCTCCCGCCGGACCCGCGGGATGGTCGTCGTGCCGTGCTCGGGGAACACCGCCGCGAAGATCGCCCTCGGCCTCGGGGACACCCTCCTCACGCGGGCCGCCCAGGTCACGCTCAAGGAGCGTCGGCCGCTGATCGTCGTGCCGCGGGAGACGCCGATCCCGACCACCCTTCTGCGGCACCTGACGACCCTGAGCGAGCTCGGGGCGGTCGTGCTGGTCGCCTCCCCGGCGTACTACCTGCATCCCCGGTCCATCGACGACGTGACCGACTACCTCGCCGGCAAGGTCCTCGACCACCTGGACGTCCCCCACACCCTGTACACGGGGTGGAAGGCGGGGGAGGCGCCCTGATGCGCCGGAACTGGGGCGCCTACGCGCCGATGCCGTTCGTCGGGGCCGCCGCCCTTCTGCTCGTCCTGATCCTGCTCACCCCGGTCCTCATCTCGAACGGCCAGCCCGCGCCCGGCGTCCTCACGCAGGCCGAGCTGATCGTCGACCGGGTCGCCGGCTCGAACGTGACCCACTTCTACATCCGGGCCCCGAGCCTCACGATCCGCTACTCCGGAATGTGGGTCGGGGTCGCCTCGAACTTCTCCTGGGACGGCTCCGGCGGCGTCAACTGGACGGCCCTCACCTGGTCGACCTGGTACAACGAGACGGACGTCCTCTCGATCGCGTTCGCGACCACGGCGAACCCGGTCGCGGTCAACATCACCGCGTACTACACGAGCCCGTCGGCCCAGGCGACCTACGTCGGGGTCCTCGCCTTCGCGATCGGCTCGGCGGCGTCCGGCCCGGTCCTCTACGGGGCGACGTCGACCTCGGGGGTCACCGTCCCGTCGAGCCTCCCCGTCGACAACAGCTCGCTCCCCCTGCCCATCCTCCTGACCGTCGGAAGCTCGGGGGGCCTGCCATGAGGCCGTCCCGGCTCGCGCTCGTCCTCTGGTCGGCCCTGATCGTGGTCCTCGTGATCGTCGAGGTGGCGGAGATCACGCACTCGTTCGTCCTGCCGATACAATCCGCGATCACCGACCCGCTGGCGCTCGTCTTCGCGCTCATCTTCACGACGATCGTCGCGCTGGTCGGGGCGATCTTCATCGGGATCTACATCTCGAACCGGATGCTGAGCCCGGGCGGTTTCACTCCCTTCGAAGAGGAGATGCTCCGGATGCGCAAGGAGCTCCAGGAGCTCCAGCGGTCCGTCGACCAGGTCCAGCGGGCGGTCGTGCCGGCGCCCGAGGAGCCGGCGGCGGCCGGCCTCGAGGACGAGGACCTGTGAACGTTCCGGTGCTCGACAACGGCGGCCAGTGGACCCACCGGGAGTGGCGGGTCCTGCGCGACCTCGGCGCCGAGACCCGGATCGTCCCGAACACGACCCCGCTCGCCGAGCTGGACGCAGACGGCGTCGTTCTGTCGGGCGGGGCGCTCAGCCTGGAGGGGTCGGACGCGCCGCTCGGCCGGGTCGGGGAGTGGATCGACACGGTCGACGTCCCGGTCCTGGCGATCTGCGTCGGCCACCAGTTCCTCGGCCGCCACTTCGGGGGCCGCGTCGCCCGGGCGGGGTCGCCGGAGTTCGGGGCG
>JASHYY010000084.1 GCA_030042815.1 Thermoplasmata archaeon
CGAGACTTCGCTCCCGACTCGAGGCGCTCGGATTCCAACGGGTCGCGGCGCTCGTCGAGTACGAGCTCGCGGCGGACGCGCGTCTCGAGATCCCCCCGGTCGGGGCCCCGGCGCCCCCGCGCTGGCGGCCGCCCCGACCGCGAGGCTAGCCGCGATCGACCCGGAAAACTCTCCGGCCGCGTCGAGGCGGGCTCTCCCCGCGGGACCCGACGGCCGGCTCCTTCGCGCCGGGCGCGTCAACCGCTGCGGCGGACGCTCGCGAGCTTCATCCGCTCCTCGAGCGAGGCGATGGTGCGGATCGTCGAGACGACCGTGTCGGCATTGAGCGAGATCGAGTCGATCCCGTCGCGGACGAGGAACTCGGCGAACTCGGGGTAGACGCTCGGTCCCTGTCCGCAGATCCCGACCGTGCGACCCTCGGCGTGCGCCCCCTCGATCAGGAGGGAGATCGCTCGCTGGACGGCGGGGTCCCGCTCGTCGAAATAGCCCATGCGGCCGAGGATCTCCGAGTCCCGGTCCGCGCCGAGCACGAGCTGCGTGAGGTCGTTCGAGCCGATCGAGAAGCCGTCGCAGTGCTTCGAGAACTCGCGGGCGAGGAGAACGGTCGACGGCACCTCCGCCATCAGGTAGAGCTGGAAGTCGCGGGAGCGGCGCAGTCCCTGCGCCCGCATCATCTCGGCGATCTCCTCGAGCTCCCAGGTGTTGCGGACGAACGGCAGCATCACCATCGCGTTCTTCATCCCCATGTCGACGCGCACGCGGTGGATCGCCTCGAGCTCGGCGAGGAAGCCCGGCTTGTACACCGGGCTGATGTAGCGCGAGCACCCCCGCCAGCCGATCATCGGGTTCTCCTCCTGCGGCTCGAACTCCTCGCCGCCCGGCATCCCCCGGTACTCGTTCGTCTTGAAGTCGGACGTCCGGATGATCACCGGACGCGGGTGGAACGCCTGGCAGACCTTCCCGATCCCGTCGGCGAGGCGCCGAACGAGCTCGTCCTTCTTGCCCTTCTTGATGAGGGCGAGCGGGTGTTCGCGGACGTGCGCCGTGAAGATGAACTCGATCCGCAGGAGTCCGACTCCCGAGACCGGTAGCCGGGCGTACTCCTCGGCCTTCTCGGGCACACCGACGTTCACGTAGATCTTCGTCGCGGTGACCGGGACGCCCTCGTGCCCGTGGTAACCCCCGGCCTCGGCGGCCGGGGCGGCGGTCCGGGGCGCCGGAGCGCTCTTCCCCTTCGGTCCGGTGCCCTTGTAGACGACGCCGGTCTTGCCGTCCACCGTGACCTCCATCCCGCTCGAGAGGAGGGTGGTCGCCTCGCGGGTCCCCACCACGCAGGGAACGCCGAGCTCGCGGGAGACGATCGCGGCATGACAGGTCATCCCGCCCTCGTCCGTCACGATCCCGGCGGACCGCGACATCGCGGGGACCATGTCCGGGGTCGTCATCGCCGTGACGAGGATCTCGCCGGCCTGGAGCTGTTCCATCTCCTCGGCGCTCTTCAGGACCCGCACGGAGCCGACGGCGAGCCCCGGGCTCGCGCCGAAGCCGCGGAGGATCGGACCCTCCTCGGCCTTCGCGTCGCTCCCGCTGGGGGCGTGTTCGGCCTGGGCACCGGGCACTGTGGACGTAGGTATGGTCGTCACGGGCCTCGCCTGCACGATGTAGAGGGATTCGGGATCGCCGCACCACTCGACGTCCATCGGACGCCGGTAGTGCGACTCGATGAGCCGGGCGAGCGACACGAGCCGCTGCAGTCGGTGGTCGGAGAGCTTCTGGGCCTTCCGCTCGGCCGCCGGGACCTCCTCACGACGGTTCCCCCCACCTTCCGCGCGGACGATCCGCACCCGCTGCTCCGATAACTGCTTGTGGACGATCTTCTGGGTCGCGCCGTCGATGACGTAGTGGTCGGGCGTCACCTCGCCCCCGACGATCGCCTCGCCGAGGCCGTAGCCCGCCTCGACGATCATGTGGTTCTCCCCGGTGTTCGGGTCGCGCGTGAACAGGATCCCGCTCACGGTCGCGTCGACCATCTTCTGCACGAGCACGGCGAGCCGGACGGAGGCGTGGTCGAACCCCTTCCGCTGGCGGTAGACGAGGACGCGCGGGGTGAACAGAGAACCCCAGCACTTGCGGACGGCCGTCAGGATGTTGTCCGTGCCGGCCACGTTGAGGTAGGTCTCTTGGAGGCCCGCGAACGACGCGCCCTCGAGGTCCTCGGCGGTCGCGCTCGACCGCACGGCCGAATAGCGAACCGAGAAGCGACGGACGTACGATTCGTACGCCTCCGCGACCGTCTCGCGCAGGGACGGGGGGAACTCGGTCGTCTCGAACGCGGCGCGAATGCGCTTCGAGGCGGTCTCGACGGTCTCGCCGTGGCTCGGGTCGATGCTCGCGAGCGCGGCGGGGATCTCGGTCTTGAGACCTGTCGCGTCCACAAACGCCTGGTAGGCTTCGGTCGTCACGACAAACCCCGGTGGGATCGGAAGACCCTGCCGGACGAGCTCCCCGAGCTTCGACGCCTTGCCTCCTACCTGGGGGCGGTCGGAGTCCGAGACGTCCGCGAGGTCGACGATGAAGGCCATGCGGACCCCCATCACTCGCTCCCGCGCTCGAGGACCCAGGCCGTGAGGTCCGAACTCGGGGAATACGGATGGACGACGTGCCGGTCCACGACGCGAAAGGAACCGTGAGCGGCGAGCGCGTCCACGATACCCTCCGACCTCTTTCCGAGGTCGCTCCGCGAGGAGACCTCGTAGTAGAAGAGGCGACCGCGCGGCGCGACGGTGCGTGCCACCGACGGTAGGTACTTAATCCCTTCGTGGGG
>JASHYY010000085.1 GCA_030042815.1 Thermoplasmata archaeon
CGTGACCAGGTCGAGGTCCTCCGGCCGCCCGGTGTTGAGCGTGCCTCGCACTCGCTCCAGGCTGGCCCGGTCGATCTCGACCGTCTCCCGGATCCCCTCGAGGGACACGAGCCCGCTCTCGGCGTCCGCGGTGACGCCCTCGAGGTGGTAGAGGTCGACGGAACCGGACGCGGCGCCGGCCGCGCTGAGCACCTTCAGCTCCTCGAGCGAGGGTGGGGAGAGGATTCCCGTGAGGTACGGGATCCGGCCTTGGGCGACCTCTCCCAGTCGGTAGCCTAAGAGGCCGAAATCGACCGACCCCCGGACCTCGCCCGTGACCCGCACCCGCAGGGTCGGCTGCCGGTTCTCGGGCAGATGGAGTCCGTACCGAGGGCCCCAGCCGGCGATGGCGTACAGCAGAGAGCTCAGGCCGGACTCGCGGTTCGTGCGAACGCCGAGGACGGAGTTCGCGTACGCGACCACGGACGACTCGGACAGGAAGGCGTCCGTGAACGCCGGGGGCATGCTCCCGATCAGGTACGGCGTGCACGTGACCGTGGGGCGCGCGCCCATCCGGACGTAGAGCTCGATCACTTCCTGCTGCTTGCGGGCGAACTCCTCGGGGATCCCGAGCGCCCTCCAGTCCTGGAGGTCCATTCCCGCCGGGTTGATCGTGACGTGGCGCGCCCGGAACCGGTACTTGCTTCCAAAGTACCGTCGGAGCTCGAGGCCGGTCTCGGTGATCGTCTTGTACGACACGCCGGCGATCTGCACGTAGTCGACCGGGATGAACTCGTCGGTTCCCAGGAGCTCCCCGGCCCGCGCCAGGTACTCCGCGACCTCGGGGTCGACCCCTCGGCGCTCGAGAGCCCGGGGGTCGACCGCGACCCGACGGGCTCCGGGGACCTCCACTTCGATCTTTCCGAGGATGGCCCCCCACATCGTGATAGGGTCGACCCGGTCGAGGACGATCTTGCGGGGGGCGAGGCCCCGCATCGCGAGATTGACGATTCGGTCCGAGCCCACCGTGGACCCCGAGGCGCCCGGAAAGCGCAGGGTCGTGCCCGCGAGGCACTTGCCGTAGAGCTCGTGCCGCGGGTTCACGACGACGCCGGCGGAGTCGACGTCGTCCAGCCAGGAGATCGTCTCGCGGGACCGGAGCTCCTCCAAGGCCGGCCCCCTAGACCCCGGGCGCGGGCTCCGCCCGCTGCATCTTGAGCCGCCGCTCCGGGGCGACCGACAGCGGGCGCGTCGCGTCGAACGCGATCTTGCTGCCGGTTCCGTCCGGGGTGGCCATCGGGTCGAGGCTCGACCCCTTCGTGTCGGAAAGGACCAGCTCCTTTCCGGCCTCCCAGTACATCGTCAGAGCGTAGTTCACCTCGTGCGGGTCGGTGACGTCCACGTCCGCGTCGACGATCGTGATCTTCTTCAGGCTCCGATGGCCGCGGATCGCGGCCTCGATGGCCGTCCGCGGGTCGGACTCCCGATGCTTTCGGATCGAGACGACGGCGTCGAGCCAGCCGCTGCCGCCCTCGGTCAGGTGGATTTGAACGACGTCGATCCCCGCCGCGCGGAGCGAGCGGTCGATCGTCGGGGTCCTCGGAGCCCCCATCAGCAGCCGGTGCTCGTTTCCCCCCGGCAGCAGCGCGTGGTAGACCGCCCCCTTCCGTCGGGCGATCCGGTCGACCACGATCACCGGCTGGTCTCGCACGGCGTCGTACGTGTTCGTGAGGTCGACGAACGGCCCCTCCCTCGTCGTCTCGTCGTGGAGGATCCGGCCTTCCAGAACGACCTCGCTGTCGATCGGATAGCTCGTCGGGTTCGACCGGGCACGGCAGACCTCGATCCCGTGTTCGAGGGCCGCGGCGATGCCGAGCTCGTACTCCCCCCGCGCGACGGAGGTCGCTCCCGCGACCAGGACTCCCGACCGGTTCCCGATCGCGACGGAGACGCTGAGGTCCTCTCCGTGCTCCCGCGCATCCAGGTACATCGTGTGGAGGTCGCGCTTCTCGACCAATCGGCCCACGAACCGGTCCCGCCCGATGCGGCAGAGCCGATGGAACGAGAGGTTCCGCACGTCCCCCCGGCGGGCGAAGACGACCCCCGAGGTGACGTAGGGTCCCTGATCCTTCGGATAGTGGGTCAGGATCGGCAGACGGTCGAGGTCCGGTTCGAGATACTCGAACGCTCCCTCGGTTTCGGAGACCGGCCCGGGATGCGCCATCGCCTCGCTCAGCCGGGGGATCCACTCCTCGGGACCGAACCCGAGGCTCTCGCACAAGAGGTCCATGCGGCTGAGGAGATTCCCCGCGACCGGGAGGTCGCTCCCCACGACGTTCTCGAACAGCACCGGCGTTCCTTCCAGGCGGCGGAGGCGCGACGCGATCTCGTAGCGCGGGTCGACCGGCTCTCGGACCCGGGTGAGCTTTCCCTCCCGGTCCAGTAGCGAAAGGCTGTCCCGGAACCTCATCGACTCCCCACTCCGGGGCCGGGGCCGGCGCGGCCGGTCCGCCCTACCGAGGCCGTCAAACCCGGAACACGGTGGATAAGGATTCCGTGGACCCGGGGCGACCCCCGGCGAAGAGCCGTCCGTGGGAGATCGCCGTTCGCCTCGGTCCGAGCCCGCGGGCGGCCCCCCGCCCCCGCTCGGCCCCCGGCCCCGGCGGGACTTTTCTGCCCGTCCCCGGTGCCCGCGAAGCATGACGCGGTACGTCGTGGTCGTCTCCGAGTCCGACCCCGTCGCCCCCCTCGTCGCGCGGCACTGGGGGACGCCCCCTTCGACCGGAGAGTTTGTGGACGGGGCTCCGCTCCGCCGATTGAACGGCGCGACGCTGCTCGTACGGCGACCCGGCCGTCATGTGCACGACGAGCGGCTGGACCTTCGCTTGCCCCCGGCGGTGCGGTCGGCCCGACCGGTGCTCGTGTTTCCGTCCGTCCACCGCAGCCGGGAGAACGTCGTCTGCCTGACCGCGCACCCGATCGGGAACCTCGGCCCGTCCGCGGAGCTCGGGGGCCGCCCCCGGACGGTCGCGCCGGCCGACGCGCGGAGCATGACGGCCGTCCTGCGTTCGCTCGCCGAGGCCGGTGCGGCGGAGGGACTCGACACGACGTTCGAATCGACCCATCACGGCCCGGAGCTCGAGCTGCCCGCGTTCTTTGCGGAAGTGGGCTACGGCGCGGCCGCCGGGCCCCCGGAGCCCGCGGTGAGGATTCTCGCCCGCGTCCTGTCCGACATCGTCCCGGACCCGCACGATCGGGTCGCGGTCGGCGTGGGCGGGGGCCACTACGCCCCCCACTTCACCGACCTCGCGCTCCGTCGGGCCTGGGCGTTCGGCCACATCGTCTCCCGCCATGCGCTCGAGGGTCTCAATGCGGAGACCGCCCGGGCGGTCTATCGAGGGACCCCGGAGGCGGAAGGCCTGGTCTACGCTCGGGCGGCGGACGCGGCCCACCCCGCGCTGCTCGGCCTCGCTCCGCGACTTCGGGACTCGGACGCGCCCGCCCGACCGGCGGACACGACGCGGGGAGACCCTACTCCCGACGCTCGCCGCGCTGGAACATGATCGCGCCGGACCGGTAGACCGCCTT
>JASHYY010000086.1 GCA_030042815.1 Thermoplasmata archaeon
GCGCTCTGGTTGATCTCGGGATGCCGCTCGAGGAACTGGGCCTCTTCCGGCGTGATCGTGATGTTCTTTCGCAGCATCCCCTGGGCTGGCGCATCGCTCCGGGCACGGGGCGGCATGAACCTCCCGATGGGAAGGGCGTATAAGTGCGTATTGGTGCGCACGCAACGCAGGAGGAGGCGTTCCCTCCGGGCGCCCCCACCTCGGGCCGCGGCGCGACGTGCCTTCCGCCGTGCCCGTGCCACCGGATTCCTGCGGCGACGACCGACATCGAACCGGGACCTCCGGGGCGCCCGGACCGAATCCCGGCGAGGGTCCGAACTATCGGGGCGAGATCGGGCCGGCGTAGACGGCGACAGCGGCCCGCCGGTCCAGCGATTTGGCCGCGGCCTCGCGTAGCTCGCGGGGCCGGACGGCCCGGAGTCGTTCGGGCCACCGAATCCAGTAGTCCTCCGGAAGGCGGTGGTAGGCGACGTCGACCGCCAGCTCGTGGGCCTCCGAGGTCGACTCGAGCGCGAGCGGGATCTCTCCGATCACGCTCCGGCGGATCGTCTCGAGCTCCGGGGAAGGGACTTCCTGCTCTCGAAGCCGGTCGACCTCCTCGCGGAGCATCGGCAGGACCCGCCGCCACCGATCGGCTCCGGTGCCGGCGTCCACCATCCAATACCCTCCGAACCGCATCGCCTCGAGGGAGCTCGAGGCGTGGTAGGCGAGCCCGCCCTTTTCCCGGACGCGTTGGAACAGGCGGCTCAGCAGCGGCCGGCCGCCCAGTACTTCGTTCGCGAGGAACGCCGCGGGATACTCGGGCGCCGACCGAGCGATCGATGGACCCCCCATGCGCACCTCGACCTGGGATCTTCCGGGGAGGTTTACCGCGCGCTCCGTCGCGCGGGGAGAGACCCGACGGGGCATCACCAGCCGCGGGGCCCGGCTCTCGGGGAAACCGTGGAACTCGCGGCGGGCCACGCGCTCCACCTCCGCCCGGGACGCAGGGGCGGTGACAATCAGTGCGGCGTCTCCGCTCGTGTAGTGCCCCCGGTGGAACCGGGCGATCGCCTCCCGGCCCAGCCGGGCGAGCGACGTCGCGGACCCTAGCCCGCTCTCACGATACGGGTGCCCCGTGGGGAAGACGGCCCGCAGGAGTTCCCGCTCGGCGCGGCTCGCCGGCTGGGTCGCTTCGCGCAGTTGCCGTTCGCGCATCTGGCGGCGGGCGCGAGCGATGTCCGAGGCGTCGAAACGGGGCCGCAGGACCACGTCTGCGAGGATCGAGACGAGTCGGGGCCACTCGGACGCCGGACCCCAGATCGTCACCTCACCGGACTCCGGAGCGCACTGGCGGGAAAGGGTCGCGCCGGCCCGGTCGAGGACGCGCGCGAGCGCGACCCGGTCGTACCGCCCGGCCGCGCTGGTCACGAGCTGGTTCGCGAGGCGCGCCACCCCTTCCCGCCCCGGAGGGTCGAAGCCCCATCCCGCCGGTCCCACGTACGTCGCGGAGAAGCTCGCCGCCCCCGCCGGCGGGACCTGGCGGACCACGCGGAGGCCCTCGATCTCGACGCCGTACTCGACCCGTAGAGGGTCGGTCGCTTCAGTCGTCATCGTCGCCTCCCGACGGCTCGTAGCGTACGACGACGCGCGCGTCCGCCCGGAACATGTCGCGGGCCCGGTCGCGGACCTCCTTCGCGGTGACGCGGAGCACGGCCCGATAGAGCACGTCCTCGTACTCGGGGGACTCGAGTACGGAAAAGTACCCCAGTCGGAAGCCGGTACGGGACGCCCCCTCGTACGAAAGCGCCGCCCCCCGTCGGACCTTCGTGCGGATGTCGTCCATCTCCCGGGACGTCGGTCCGTTCTCGCCGAGGCGATCGAGCACGGTCTCGATCTCCCGCTCGAGCCGGTCGAGCGAGACGCCCGGAGCCGCCTGGGCCTGGATCGTGAAGAGACCGGGATAGAACCGGGGCCGCCACTCGCTGGTCGCGCGCACGGCGAGCCCGCGATCGACGAGCGCCCGGTAGAGTCGAGCGCTCGGATGTTCCGGCGCCCGTCCCCAACCGGCGCCGGCGGCGAAAAGCCGCGTCTCACCGCCGAGGACCGTGTCGAGCAGCATGGTCGCGGGCGTCTCGGGATCGTGGAGCGCCGGGGAACGCCAGCCGATCTGCAGGTACGGCGTGGTCCCGGGACCGGACAGCTCCGAACGGCGCTCGCCCCGCGAAGGAGGCTCCACCTCATTCACGGTCACGTCGTCCCCCGTCGCCGGCAACGCTCCGAACCGGCGATGGACCTCCGCGGCCGTCGCCGCGCGGTCAAATCCCCCCGCCACGACGAGCACGGCGTTCCGGGTCCCGTAGAACCGTCGGTAGTACGACCTCAATTCATCGGCCGTGAGGCGTTCGATGTCCCGACGGCTCCCCAGCGCATCCCATCGGTACGGGTGCACGCGGAAGGCGAGCTGGTACAGCTCTTCCTCCACCCGGAATTCGGGCCAGTTCTCGTTGCCTTCGCGTTCCGAATGGATGACCGTCCGCTCGCGGGCGACCTCCTTGTCGGTGATGAGCGCGCGGGTCATCCGGTCCGACTCGATATCGAGCGGGACGGAGAGATGCTCGCGTGGGACGGTCGTGAAGTAGGCCGTGAAGTCGACGTCCGTGAACGCGTTCAGTTCGCCGCCGACGCTCACGACCGCTCGGTCGATCTCCCCCTTCCGGTACTTGGGCGAGCCTTCGAAGAGCATGTGCTCGACCCAGTGCGAAGCCCCCGTGATCCCCGGCCACTCGTTCTTCGAACCGACCCGGTACCAGACCCATACGCTCGCGGTGGGACTGGCGGCCGAAGGGGCGAGCACCACGTGGAGCCCGTTCGGAAGGATGAACTTCTGAGTCCGTGGCCGGGCCACGCCGGGGGCCGCCATCGGGGCTCGGGAGTCGAGTCGGCATATAACGCGCGACCTGCTTCCGGGTTACGGGCGGTTCGCTCCGGGGCCCTGGCGGGCGGCCCGACCGTGGCGACCGGCAGGTCCCATTGAATCGATAGATACCCGTGATCGCCTCGGAGACGTCGGAGGAGTTTCTTGGCGAGCCCGCATCCCCTCTCCTCGGCCGGGGATGGGTCTTCCGGACAGCGTTCGCGGTCCCCGAAGATCGTCGCGTTCGCGGTGGTCGCGGCGGCGGTCGTGGCCGGTATCGGCGTTGCCCTCTGGCCCGGCCCTTCGAGCGGTCGGACCGAGCTCCACGCCACGGTCTCCCTGGAAGCACCGGCCCAGAACAGCGTGGTCTGCTCGGCCACCGGAGGGCCGGAATACTTCCTGGTGAGCTTCGCGGTGGAAGGAGTCTCCGCGAACGTTTCGACCGCGAACTTCGCGGTCGGCCTCGTATCCCCGGTAGGGACTCCGATTCCCGCGAACGATTCCGCCCCACCCCCCCAGTCGTCCCTCCCGTGCGGCGCTCCCGACCCG
>JASHYY010000087.1 GCA_030042815.1 Thermoplasmata archaeon
GACATAGATCACTCCGCCAGATTGGTTGAGTGCGAGGGCGTCCGGCTGATCGCCCACGTGGATTGCGGAATGAGCCCAGCCACCCGAGTTGGGATTGATTACTCCCACGGTTCCGTTGGAATAATCCCCAGAATAGAGGAGCCCGTTCTGCGAATCGTAAAGGAACGCCGAAACGTTTTGGACCGATGGGTCGATTCCTACGACCTCGTTATGCGTGACGTTAACTATGATGGCAGGAGCAATCCCAGGTGTCGGCAGTCCGACACTCGATATCGCTCGGACCGGCAGCCATAGATCCCCTGTCGAAGCGACGTATGCAGGGGTACCGACCTGCCAGCCTCGGACCGACCAGGGGAAGTTTCCCTGGAGGGTCGCGTTGTAGTTCGGAAGGAGCGTCCGGACCACGGTCCCGGCCGACGACAAGGCGGACGACGGGCCGGCGGCGAGCGTCCCCACGGCGACCGAGTCCCGGGGGGTGGGGGAAACTACGGGGATGGGTCCGGGACTCGGCGGCCCGTTCCGAACGGCGGCCCCCGGGAGGGGGCTCAGGACGAGGGACACGAGGACCGAGACGGCGACCGCCGAGAGCACGAGACGGCGTCGGCCGACGCGACGGCCGTGGAACGGCATTCGACCGGCCGAGGCGTGCGGGGGGCTTAAAAGAGCGGCTCGAGCGGGCGCGACGTCGGCCCACCCGGTCCCGAGAAACGGATGCCGGACGCCCGTTCAGGCGACGGTCTGGATGACCCGGCCGGCGTGCGCGTCGATCAGGATCGTCGCCTTCTCGCCCTTGTGGTCGAACTGGAAGTACCAGACCGGCACGTGGAGGAGCTCGCCCTCGGTGACCTCGACGTCGCACTTGAGGTTCGAGACCATGCTGTGCTTCTTGTGCGCGGCCTCGGACTGCAGCTGCTGGACGTAGGCCTTCGCCGCGTGCTGGGCCGCGTCCTCCCCGAGGTCCCCGTTCAAGATCGGGGTGCCGTCCGGGATCGACTTCTTGTCGAACAGCGTCCGGTCGCCGAGCCCGAACTGGTAGTCCTTCGGCTGGTAGGCGCTCATCGACTTCACGGCCACGATCGGGTACTCGTACTGCCCCGAGATCGTCTCCGATCGGTTCGGGTTCACGACCGACCCGCCCATGATCGGCACGACGGCCACGCCGCCCCGCCGTCCCCCGGTGAGCGCGTTCCCGATCAGCGCCCCCGCGGCCATCGTCCCGACGGTGGCGCCGACGCTCGTGGCGACCGCCTGGTACTGGTAGGTCGTGGACGCGGACGCGGGCAGGACCCAGAACGGGACGTAGCTCAGCCGCGACTCGAGCAGCTTCGACTCCTCGAAGAACTTGCGGTGCAGGAATCCCTGGTCGAGGTAGCCGCGCACGACCTTGAGCGCCGCGTCCCGGTCCGAGACCTTGAGCGGCAGCATGGTGTGCTTGTTGATCTCCTTCCATCCCTGGCCGCCGAGGGTGACCGACCCGCCGCAGTACTCGCAAGTGATCACCATCTCCCCGAACGTGGGGTGGATCGGGGCACCGCACGCGGGGCACTTCAGCTCCTGCGCGCCCGACGGCGCGATCGTGGGCGAGGCGCTCGGCTTCGGCGCGGCAGGCGCAGCCCCTCCGCCTCCGCCGCCCGCGGCGCCGCCTTGGACGGCCCCGCACTTCGAGCAGAACCGGGCGTCGTCGGGCAGCTGCGTGCCGCACTTCGTACAGAACATCGGCCGACCGACTCCCTTCCTCGCGTCCGGGCCCTACTCGTTCACGGACCCATCGCCGCGCCGCAGTTCGGGCAGAACTTGTTGCTCGCGGGGACGTCGGCGTTGCACTTCGGGCACTTGCGCGGCGGCGCCGGGGCCAGCGAGGCGCCGCAGTTGGGGCAGAACTTCACTCCGGCGGGCGTCGGCTGGCCGCATTTCGGACACGGGGGCCCGGCGCCGGCGGGGGCCGCCGGCACCATCGAGTTGCCGCACCCCGGGCAGAACCGGGTGCCGGGCGGAACGAGCGTCCCGCACTTCGGGCACGGCTGACCCGGACCCGGACCGTAGGCGCCCTGCATCTGGCCGGCCATGCCGTAGCCGATGCCGAGGCCCGCGCCGAGACCGACCCCGGCCCCCGCGAGGGCTCCCGCGCCCCCGGACGGATTCGCCGCGGCGGTCGTCATCGCCTGGCCCGCCTGGTACTGCATGTAGTTCACGCCGAGGACGCCCATCGTCGACCGCGTGTTGACGGCCTTCTGGACCTCGTCGGGGAGGTTGATCGAGAGGCCCTGGATCTGGTTGATCTCGACGCCGAGGGGCCCGAAGTGCTGGGGGCCGAAGCCGAGCACGGCCTGCTCGATCGTCGTGAGCTGGGTCGCGAGGTCGGTGACCCGCATCCCCTGGTCCTTCAGCTTGCCGAGCGTGTTGTAGACGAGCAGCACCATCTGGTCCCGGAGGCGGCCCTCGACCGCCGGCGTGGTGACGGCGCCGAACGTCCCGACGAACTGGTTGATGAACAGGTCGGGCGCCCCGACCCTCCAGCGGTAGTCGCCGAAGACGCGCAGCTGGACGAGCCCGAAGTCCGGGTCGCGGAAGACGTACGGCTCGCTGCTGCCGAACTTCCCGTCGAAGACCCGGCGTTGGAGGTAGTAGACCTCCGCCTCCTGCTGGACGCCGGAGAGCGCCTTGACGAGGCCGCCGACGATCGGGGCGTTGATGCTGGTGAGCGCGTAGCGGTCGGGTTTGTCGAGATAGGCGAGGACCTTTCCGTCCCGGTAGAAGACCGCGGTCTCGTCCTGGCGGACGACGACGTTGTCGTTCAGCCGGATGTTGCGCGGGACGCGCCACATCACGTTCGGGCCCTTGTAGACGTCCTCCCAGTTGATCGTCGTGGCGCCGATCAGACTGCCGCCCTTCGCGGGTATCGGTGCGTTAGAGACCATCGTCTTTCTCCGTGTGCCTCACGAGATCCGGATTCCCGAGATGACCTGGATCCGCGCCTTGAACGCCTGGTCGAGCTGGTTGACCTGGCCGCGCGCGGCCGCGATGACGGCGGGGGCCTGGGCAGCGTCTCCGCCCATGAGGAGCCCGGGCAGCGGGGCGATCGTCTGGTTCAACTGGTCCGCCGCCTGCGCGAAGCCGTAGTCGTACTCGTAGAGCCGGTCGAGCTGCTGCGGGTTGATCCGCACGGCGGGCGAGATGCCCGTGTAGCCCTGCTCCGCGTGGCGGATCTCTCCTTCGAGCTGCCAGAGGTTCGCGAGGAGCGGGGAGAGGTCGTTCAGGGCCTGGAACTGGTTCGCGTTCACGAGGCCGGCGCGCGAGTTCTCGAGCGTCGTCCGCGCGTTCTTGACCTTGTCCGCGACCTGGATGCGGAGGAAGCTGTCCGCCTCGCGGATGTCCTCGCCCTGGCGGTAGCCGCGGAAGCCCGGGATGAGAAGCTGGAGGCGCTTCAGCGCCCCGCGGTCCCCCTCGACCTTCTGCCGGAGGTCGACCGGAGGCGCGGTCGACGGGGCCGTCGTGCCGGTCGAGCTCCCGCCCTGGACGTAGAGCGAGGAACCGCAGACGTTGCAGAAGCGGGCGTTCGGGGGCTGGCTCGCGCCGCACTTCGGACAGGTCAGCGCGGCGGCGGCCGACGGAGGGGGCGCTGCGGGCGGGGTTGCGTTGGTTGCCATCTTAGGGGCTCCGGGGAGGAGAGGGAGGGGGGTTTGACGGCGGCGGGGGCGCCGTCGCGGGCACGCTCGGGCCCTGCGCGGCCGCGTAGGAGAACGCGGACGGGGCGGGCTCGTTCCGCCAGGCCTGGCGGGGGACCTGCTGGTTCGCGGTCGCCCGGACGGCGCGTCCGCGCCAGGCGATGAGCGCCACCGAGACGAAGAGGACGACGACCAGGATGACGAGGCCCCAGAGCTGCCACATCGTGCTGAGGACGTTGTAGTACGGCCCGAGTCCGATCGTCAGGAAGAGCACGGCGAACCCCATCCCGAAGAACCCCCAGGCAAGCGACCGCTGGGCGGTCGGCTGCCGCGACACCGCCTCGGCGAGATAGCACCCGAGCGCGAAGAACAGGGCGACGATCCCGATGGCCAAGAGTCCGTAGAAGTGCTGGGACCCGGGGAGGGTCACGTAGAGCGCCGCGAAGACGAGCACGGCGATGACGACGAAGAGGACCGAGAGGACCGTCGCGCTCCACTTGTCGCGTACGGGTTGAAGCTGAGGAGACGGAGCTGTCATGCGGTTGACCGCCTCACGAAAAAGTCCCCCCGACTATAAGAGGGTGCGGCCTGGGATCGGTGCCGCTACAGGCGCGGCTCGTCATCGCGCTTCTCGCGGCGGGGCTTCGCACCGGCGGGCGCGGGCGGCGCCGGCGGTTCCGGGATCGCCTTCGGAGCGGGCTTGGCGTCCTTCGCGGGTGCCGG
>JASHYY010000088.1 GCA_030042815.1 Thermoplasmata archaeon
CGGCGCGTGATATTGATCTCGCGGCGCTCCGGAGCGATCCGCTCGAGCAGGGCCCGCAGGGTCGCGTCGTCGACCTGTCGCTGGATCCTTCCGCTCGCTGCGAGCGCGATCAGCTGCTGCTCGACGGCCGACGCGACCTCGGGCTTGGCGAGGCGGATCCGACCGAGTCGCTCGCGGGCCTCGGGAGTCAGGATGCGCCGCAGCACCTCCGATCGCTCGGCCTCGCGCCGCTGCATCTCCGCTTCCTGGGCGGCGTACATCTGAGAATTGGCTGCCTCGGAAGCTTGCATGTCCTGGATTTGGCGGAGGCGCCGACGCCGCAGTTCCGCGAGCTCGGGGTCCTCTCCGTAGGCCATCGGACACTCCTCCTCGCTCCCCCTACGGTCGTTAGAGGTACTTGGCGAGTTCGGGGCGCTCGGTGGCGAGCTTTTGGAGGACTCCCTTCGAGACGGTCGCGAGCAGCTTCTCTCCCTCCGGGCTGACCCGGCGGCCCTTCGTCTTGTACGGTTGCACGAGCCCGGACTTCTCGAGCTGATGGACGATCTCCCGCAGAATCGCCCGGGAGCCGGTGTGCGCGTGGTACGGGGCGCTGCCGCGATCCCGCTTGCCCCCGTACTCGGCGCTCAGGCGTGCGACGCCGATGTGGCCCTCGAGGTAGATCTTCCGAAGGACGGAGGCGCTCCGGAGGTACCACCAGTCGGGTTGGGTCGGAGCCCGCTGCTTGTGGACGCCGGTCTTCACGAACGTGGCCCAGGGTGGGGGAGCCACGGCCTGGCGGTTCCTCAGCTCGGTCGCGAGCTGGGGAAGTAGCATCGACGGCGGTACGTCGTTCGGGTGGGTCATGGAGCGGCGCGGCCACTCGGTCGCGGTATTTAAAGTCGAACCCCGAGCCTCGGCGGCGGGAGCGGTCCGACGCACCCCGGCGGGCCCACCGCCCCGGTTCGACCGACGGCAGATCTCGTTCCCCTCGATGCCCGGAGCACGGAAACCCTGGATTCCGGCCGACGCGACTCGGGCCCGGGTTCCTTCGGTTCCCTCCCTCCTGCCCGTAGCAGGTCGCGCCCGGGCCCGACATCGCCGTCCCCGCGTGCACCCCGATCTCGAGAGAGGCTAACGCGCAGAAATGTTTCGCACGGTTCGGCGACCTGCGCGGCGAGGCGTCTCGAATCCGCCCGCCGGCCGGAAGCGGTTCGACCCGGGCCGGGCGCCGTGCCGAACCGCGAGAGACCGCTTTACTTATCTCCGCGGCAGTACCACCGGACGCGCGGAGGGGACCACTCCGGAACGATGACGACCGCGGCGCTCCTTCTCGCGGCCGGGGCTTCGAGCCGGTTCGGCGAACGCTCCAAGGCCCTCGCCCTCGTGGGGGAGCGCACGGCGATCCGACGGCTCGCAGAGGTCAGCCTGGACGCCGGGTTCGCCCCGGTCGAGGTCGTGGTCGGGGCGCACCGGGAGGGAATTGGGCACGAACTCCGCGGGCTCGATGTCGACCTCGTGGAGGCGACGGACTGGTACGAGGGACGCACGGCTTCCGTGCAAGCCGGATTGACCACGCTGCCGCCCGACGCGGACGTGCTATTCTGGCCGGTCGACCACCCGTTCGTCCAGGCCCGAACCGTCCACCTGCTCGGTGCCCTCCCCGGCCGGGACCTGCTCGGGGTCTGGTTCATCCCGACGTTCCGGGGACGGAGTGGCCACCCGGTCCTCTGGCGATCCTCGATGCGACACGACCTGCTCGAGCTGCGACCGGACGCGCCGATCCGGGCGCTCCTCCCCGAGCTCGGCCCCCAGGTCCGTCGAATCCCTGTCGAGGACCCCGGGGTCATCGCGAACATCGACACCCCCGAGCAGTATCGGGACGCGCTGGACGCCTGGGAGCAGAGCGAGGAGGAGTGATGGACCGTCGGCTCACCCGGGAAGCCCTCCGCCTTCTCGACGCCCACCAGCCCTTCGTCCGCGCGACCGTCGTCCGCACCACCGGATCCGTTCCGGGCAAGCTCGGCGCCTCGATGCTGGTCCGGGCGGACGGGTCGACCCTCGGCACGGTCGGAGGCGCGGCGCTCGAGGAAGAGGTGCGCGCGCTCTCTCGGTCGGCGCTCGAGCGGCGCGCGGGCGACCTCCATCACTTCGACCTCGCCGCATGGAAGCCCGGAGGCCTCCCGAGCCTCTGCGGCGGGTCGGTCGACATCGCGATCGAATACGTGCCGGCGCGACCGAATCTCCTGCTCTGGGGGGGCGGCCATGTCGCACACGCCTTGGCCGCGCTCCTGCCGACGCTGGAGTACGATTACAGCGTCGCCGACGACCGGCCCGAGTGGGTCGACGCGAGCCGGTTCCCTGCCGCCGAACGGTGCGCGGTCGTCTCTCCGGACCGTCTCTGGCAGGAGTTCGACCCGACGGCGTTCACGCATCTTTTCGTGCTGGGGTATGACGCCCGGAAAGACCTCGAGGTGCTCGCGGGAGCGATCGAGCACTTCCCGAACTCGATCGGTCTCATCGCGAGCGCGGCGAAGCGCGAGCACATGTTCGCGGCTCTGCGGGACCGCGGCGTCCCGAGGGCGTCGCTCGACCGAATACGTTCGCCGGTCG
>JASHYY010000089.1 GCA_030042815.1 Thermoplasmata archaeon
GGTCCGCTCGACCGCGCGGGTGAGTTCCGCCTCCGTCAGCGACGCCATCCGTTACGGGTCCCGCACCTCGCCACCGAGTAAAAGGTTCGCGTGAGACGGATAACCGGAGCGACACGGTCAAGTGGCGGCCGAGGGTCGACGCCGCGTGACCGACCCCGTCGACTTCGCCCCGGCCGAGGGCGCCCTCGAGTCCGCGCGCCGAGCCCGGGCGCACGCCCTCTGCCCCGAGTGCTACGGCCGGGTGTTCGGCCGTCTCGGCCACGGCCTGACGAACCCGGAGCGGGCCGCACGGCTCGCCCGGGCCCTCGGCACCGACCTCCCGTCCGCCGCGGACGGCTGCGAGGTCTGCGGGGGCCTCTTCGAGCGGTTGCCGACCTGGGTCGACCGCGTCGTGCGCGCCGCGGAGGGGTACGAGTGGCACCGGTTCACGTGCGGCTCCCGCTGGGACCCCGAACGCCTCGCGCGGGAGGAGACGCTGTGGGCCGAGGTCGGCACCGAGTGGGGCGAGAGCGGTCGGGCCGCGTTCAACCGGGAGCTCGGCAAGCGGGTCGAGCAGCGGTCCGGCGCCTCGGGCGGCCCCGACCGCCCCGACATCGTCTTCCTCGCGGACGTACCGGTCGGCCGCGTCGAGGTGACGGTCCTGCCCGTCTACCTGCGGGGGCGGTATCGCAAGCTCGACCGCACGCTGCCCCAGACGCGCTGGCCGTGCCGGCGGTGCCAGGGCCGGGGATGCACGACGTGCGGGGGCACCGGGAAGACCTATCCGACCAGCGTCGAGGAGCTCGTCGCCGGCCCGTTCGTCGCGGCGAGCGGCGCGGTGGGGACCCGGTTCCACGGCATGGGCCGGGAGGACATCGACGCGCGGATGCTCGGCCGGGGACGGCCGTTCGTTCTCGAGCTGCTCCGCCCGCACGTCCGCTCCCTCGACCTACCGGCGCTCACCGCGGAGCTCCGCCGGACGGCCGCCGACCGGGTCGAGGTGGTCGACCTCGTCCCGGCGGACGCCGCGGACGTCGTGCGCGTCAAGGAGGCCGCGCCCGAGAAGAGCTACCGCGTCGGCGTGGCCGGGGCGACGAGCCGGGCAAAGGTTAATGAGGCCCTGACGGTCGCCGTGGGCCGAGCGATCGCCCAGCGCACGCCCACCCGCGTCGCGCACCGTCGATCCGACCGCGTTCGCACGCGTCGGGTCATCGCGGCGCGCGTCGTGGACGCGGCGGACGGGCGGTTCACGCTCGAGCTCAGGACCGAGGCGGGAACCTACGTCAAGGAGTGGGTCGAGGGAGATGGCGGACGCACCGAACCGAGCCTCGCGAGCCTCGTGGGCGTACCGCTCACCGTCGAGTACCTCGACGTGATGGAGATCCACGACCCGGAGGTGTAGTGCGATGGTCAAGAGCTCGAAGGGGTTCCGTTCCCGCTCCCGCGGGACGTTCACGAAGGAGGTCCGCGAGCGCGGGCTTCCGCCGGTCACCCGCTTCCTGCGCGAGTTCGAGGTCGGGTCGAAGGTGTCGGTGCGGATCGAGCCGTCCGACCCCCACGGCCAGCCGCACCCGCGCTACCAGGGGCGCACGTGCACGGTCGTGGGCAAGCGCGGCCGCGCCTACCTGCTCGAATTCCTGGACGGCGGCAAGCGCAAGGAGCTGATCGCCAATCCGATCCACCTCATCCCGGCGACCGGGGGCCCGAAAGATGCCTGATCCGGTGCCCGTCGCGAAGGTCCGGGACCTGCTCGCCGAAGAAGCGACCCGGCGGACCCTGCCCCGCGAGGCGGCGCTCGCCCTCCAGCACGCGGAAGGGTTCGCCCGGCTCTCGAGCGAGGCGACGGACCGCCTCATCGCGGAACTGCGCTCGCTGCCGTTCGTGGACGCGGCGGTGGCCGTGAAGATCGCCGACATGCTGCCGCAGTACCCGGAGGAGATCCGTCTCCTCTTCTCGAAGGAGCGCGTCGCCCTGGACGAGGAGCAGGTCAGCCGACTCCTCGAGATCGTGGCGCATCACCGATGAATCGGCGGGGGTCCCGTGGAGAACTACGCGTACATCCTCGACTACCTGCCGACCGGCCGTCAGACCGAGCGCGGGTTCCATAAGGAGCCCCTGGCGTTCGCGGTCGGCGAGACGGAGCTCAAGCTCTTCGAACTCGTGCCGCGGCCCTGGGCGAAGCTCGTGCCGGGGTCGCGCGTGCCCCTCGTTCCCGTCGGCGGGACGCCGCCCCCCATCGACCACGTCCGGCGTCGGGTCGGATACGACGAGCTCACCGTCGCCGCCCACACCGAGCTCACGAACGCGCTCGAAGCGATCGTGACGGCGAACGCGCCCCGCTACCTCCGGTTCTTCAACGAGGCCCCCGCGGTCTCCCGCCGATTCCACCTGCTCGAGCTCCTCCCCGGGATCGGCAAGAAGACGATGGAGCAGATCGTCGAGGAGCGCAAGCGCGCCCCGTTCCGGACCTTCGAGGAGATCGAGTCCCGGCTCCACCTGAAGAACCCGGAGAAGCTGATCGTGGGCCGGATCGAGCAGGAACTGAGCGGTGTCGAGGACAAGTACCGGCTCTTCGTCGCCCCCTGACGGGGCGGAGGCCGCCGGGGTCCCGCAAGAACCCGAGGAGATCCGGCGCACGCTCCGCGCGCTCGGCGTCGCGCCGTCGAAGGCGTGGGGCCAGTCGTTCCTCGCCGACCCGTTCGTCGCCGACGCCGAGGCCGCGCTCGTCGACGCGACCCCGGGGCGACCGGTCCTCGAGATCGGCGGCGGCCTCGGGATCCTGACGGCGGCCCTCGTCCGTCGGGGCCTCGAGCCGATCACGGTCGTCGAACGGGACCCGCGCCTCGCCGGCTTCCTCTCGGCCACTTTCGGCGACCGGGTCCGGGTCGTCGCGGCGGACGCGCTCGAGGCCGAGCTGCCCCGGGCGGACGCCGCGGTCGGAAACCTGCCGTACTCGGTCGCGACCCCGATCCTCGCGCGCCTCTTCGCCGCTCGGATCCCCCGGGTCGTCTTCCTCGTCCAGCGCGAGGTGGCGGAGCGGATCGCCGCCGGCCCCGGCTCGAAGGCCTACGGCCGGTTCTCGATCCTCGCCCGGCTCTACGGTTCGGTCGAGCTCTACCGGACGGTGCCGGCGGAAGCGTTCGTGCCCCGGCCCGAGGTCGAGAGCCGGCTCGCGGTGCACGTCGCGCGCCCCGGTCCGCTCCCGGTCCCGTCCGTCCCGGGGCTCGAGCACGCGGTCCAGGTGCTGTTCTCGTCGCGTCGGAAGCAGCTCGGCAACCTGCTGCCCCGGCTGGCGCCCGGGGGGCGGGCCGACGCCGTGGCGCGGGAGGCCGGCTGGCCGGCCGATTGGCGACGGCGTCGGCCCGAGGCGCTCCCCCCGGAGGCGTTCTTCCACCTCGCGGCCGTCCTCGGCCGCCACGGGCTCGCATCCCCCGGTGCCCTGCCTCCGACGCGGCCGGACTCCCGCGGGACCGGGCGAGACTAATATTATATAGAAGAGCAATTTTTCCGCTGACGGTGACACGATGCTTCAGGGGACACCAATCCTCGTCCTGAAGGAAGGGACCGAGCGCACCCGCGACAAGAGCGCGACCTCGAACAACATCGCCGCGGCCCGCGCCATCGCGGACGCGGTGCGCACGACCCTCGGGCCGCGCGGCATGGACAAGATGCTGGTCGACTCGATGGGCGACATCACGATCACGAACGACGGCGTCACGATCCTCAAGGAGGTCGACGTCGAGCACCCGGCCGCGAAGATGCTGGTCGAGGTCGCGAAGACCCAGGACCAGCAGTGCGGCGACGGGACGACCACGGCGGTCGTGCTCGCCGGCGAGCTGCTCAAGCGGTCCGAGAGCCTGATCGAGCAGAACGTCCACCCCACCGTCATCACGCGCGGCTTCCAGCTCGCGGTGCAGGAGGCCCGGCGCCTCCTCGAGACCGAGATCGGGATCCCCGTGAAGGCCGGGGACGACGCGGTGCTCGTCGACTGCGCGACGACCGCGATGGGCTCGAAGGGCGTCGGCGGCTCGCGCGAGGAGCTCGCGAAGATCGCGGTGAAGGCGGTCCAGAAGGTCGCCGAGGTCCGCGGCGACCGCACGGTCGCGGACGTCGACCAGATCAAGGTCGAGAAGCGCCACGGGGGCCAGATCTCCGACACCGAGCTCATCGAGGGGATCATCCTCGACAAGGAGCGCGGCCACCCTCGGATGCCCGGGGAGGTCCACAACGCGAAGATCGCGCTGCTCAACTCCGCGCTCGAGGTCAAGAAGACCGAGATCGAGAGCAAGATCAACATCAAGAATCCGGCCCAGATCCAGAGCTTCCTCGACGAGGAGGACAAGACGTTCCGCCAGATGGCCGCCGCGGTGAAGGCGACCGGGGCGAACGTGGTCGTCTGCCAGAAGGGGATCGACGACGTCGTCCTCCACTACCTCGCGAAGGACGGGATCTACGCGGTGAAGCAGGTCAAGGAGTCGGACCTCCAGAAGCTCGCGCGGGCGACCGGCGGGAAGATCGTCACGGGAGTGAAGGAGCTCACGTCGGCCGACCTCGGGACGGCGGCGAAGGTCGACGAGCGCCGGGTCGGGGAGGACAAGATGACCTACGTCACCGGCTGCTCCAACCCGCGCTCCGTATCGATCCTCATCCGCGGCGGCACCGAACACGTCACCCAGGAGGTCGAGCGGTCGCTCCAGGACGCCCTCAAGGTCGTCGGCAGCGTCATCGAGGACGGGGTCGTCTGCCCCGGCGGCGGCGCGACCGAGATCGACCTCGCCGTCAAGCTCCGCAAGTGGGCGGGCACGGTCGGGGGCCGGGAACAGCTCGCGGTCGAGGCGTTCGCCCAGTCGCTCGAGGCGATCCCGTGGGCGCTCGCCGAGAACGGCGGCTACGACTCGATCAACGTGCTCATCGACCTCCGGAGCGCGCACGACGGGCCCGGGGCGAACAAGAACATCGGGCTCAACCTCGCCGACGGCAAGGCGACCGACATGTGGAAGCTGCGCGTGATCGAGCCCGCGCGGGTGAAGCGCCAGGCGCTCAGCTCCGCGGCCGAGGTCGCGACGATGCTCCTGCGGATCGACGACATCATCGCGTCGAAGAAGTCGGCCCCCACCCCGCCGCCCGGCGGACACGACCACTAGGCCGGACCTCTTCCCCGGCCGGGGGGCTCCGTCCCCCCGGCCCGAACCCGTTCCCTCTCGCCCGCGGTCCCCGTCGCTCCGTGCCGGGGACCGGACCGGGTCCGAAGGCTTCTTAACGAGGGTCGAGTAGGCGGCTCGCCATGCGCACGAAGCCGGTCGAAGGGGTGCTGCGGCTCGACGTCGTCGCGCTCGACCCCCGGCCCGCGGTCTACCTCGCCTACGACGGGCTCGCCGGGATCAGCCAGCGCCCGATCCTCCGCGACCTGGTCGAGGAGCTCGAGCGAAAGGGCCCCGAGGAGCTGCCGAAGTTCCTGGAGGCGCTCCGTCGCCGCCACTCGGCGCAGGTCCACGTCTACTTCTCGGACTACGTGAGTTACGGGATCGGCGGGGGCGACGCGGCCGCCGAGTTCTTCCTCGGGACGTTCCTCCTGCTCCACGAACCGGCCCGGCCTGCGGGCAAGGACGCCGCGGTGCCCGAGCATCTCGCCCTGTTCCGGCCGGGCGGGGTCGAGCGGTTCGCGCTCGAGACCGCAGCCCACTGAGAGCCGCCGCCCCACGCGAGCCATTTTCTACCCCCCGCCGCCTCGCGGGGACCGATGACGGAGGAGACCGCGCTCGAGCGCGAGCGCCGGGAGAAGGTCGCGCGCTGGCGCGCCGCGGGGCGGGAGCCGTACCCCTGGTCGTTCCCGGGCCGCGTCGGCACCGACCGGGTCCGCGCCGCCTGCGCGCGCCTGCGCCCGGGGGAGGACGCCCCGGGCGAGACGTTCCGGGTCGCCGGGCGGCTGCGCGCGGTCCGCGAACACGGGCGCACCGCGTTCGCGGACCTCGAGGACGCGGCCGGGGAGCTCCAGCTTCTATTGCGCGTGGACGAGCTCGGCGAGGCCCCGTACCGCGAGTGGCTCTCCGACCTCGACCCGGGCGACCTCGTGGGCGCGGACGGGACGGCCGCGGTCTCGCGCCGGGGCGAGCCGTCGCTCGTCGTGCGGTCGCTCGCCCTGCTCGCGAAGGCGATCGCCCCCCCGCCCGAGAAGTTCCACGGACTCACCGACGTCGAGGAGCGGATCCGGCGACGGTACCTCGACCTCCTCTCGTCCCCGGAAGTTCGGGCCCGCTTCCGCGCCCGCTCGCTCCTGGTCCGCGAGGTCCGCGCGCACTACGAGGAGGCGGGATTCCTCGAGGTCGAGACCCCGGTCCTCGGTTCGGTCGCGGGGGGCGCGGCCGCCGCCCCGTTCGTCACGCACTCGAACTACCTCGACGCCGAGCTCGAGCTCCGCATCGCGGAGGAGCTGCCGCTGAAACGGCTCGTGGTCGGGGGTCTCGAGCGGGTCTTCGAGATCGGCAAGGCGTTCCGCAACGAGGACCTCGACTCGACGCACTCGCCCGAGTTCACCGAGCTCGAGGCGTACTGGGCCTACGCCGACTACCACGACATGCGGGAGCTCACCGAGGGGCTCTACGAGCGCCTCGCGCGCCGGGCGCCGGAGCTCTTCCCGGGCGACGCGACGGTCGCGGCCGCGAGCGCCCGGTTCCGGCCCCCGTTCGCGACCCTCGATTTCGTGGATGAGCTCGAGCGCCGATCCGGGATCCCGGACCTCCTCTCGAAGGACCGGGACGAGCTCCGGACGCTCGCCCGCGCCGCCGGGTCGACCGTCCCCGACAACTCGTCGACCGGGACGTTCCTCGACAAGCTGTTCGAGCACTACGTCGAGCCGTCGATCGACCGGGTGACGTTCGTGGTCGACCACCCGGTCGCGACGACCCCGCTCGCGAAGCGGCATCGCACGAAACCGGGTCGGGTCGAGCGGTTCGAGGTGTTCGCCCCGGGCTTCGAGCTCGCGAACGCGTACACCGAGCTCACCGACCCGGACGAGCAGGAGGCGCGGTTCCGTCAGCAGGTCGGGGAACGCGGGGACGACCGGTACGCCTACGACGCCGACTTCGTCGAGTCGGTCCGCTACGGGCTCCCCCCGACGACCGGCATCGGATTCGGGGTCGACCGGCTCTTGATGGCGCTGCTCGGGATCCCCTCGATCAAGGAGGTCATCCTCTTCCCGCTCGCCCGGGCGCGCTAGGCCGCACCCGGCCGGCTTATACTCCGGGCCCGACGATGGGAAGGTGATGGACGGGCCACCGCCCCTGCGGGCCTCCGACCTCACCGTCCGGTACGGGGAACGGGTCGCCGTCGACCGGCTCTCCTTCACCGTGCGCCCCGGCGAGATCTACGGGCTCCTCGGGTCGAACGGGGCGGGCAAGACGAGCACGATCAAGTCGGTCGTCGGACTCGTCCGGCCCGACGGGGGCGAGGTCCTGGTCTTCGGCCGGGACGTCCGGCGCGACGGCCTTCTCGTGAAGTCGCAGGTCGGCTACGTGCCCGAGACGTCGCTCCTCTACGATGCGCTGACCCCCCGCGAGTTCCTCGAGTTCGTCGCGAGCGTCCGCCGGCTCGACCCCGCGGCCGCGAACGAGCGGACCCACAGCTACGTCGCCGCCTTCCGGCTCGAAGCCGAGTTCGAGGAGCCGATCCTCACGCTCTCGAACGGAACGCGCCAGAAGGTCCTCCTCATCGCGGCCCTGCTGCACCAGCCGCCCCTCCTCGTGCTGGACGAGCCGCTCAACAGCCTCGACCCCCGGTCGGTCCGGATCATGAAGGACCTCCTCCGGCGCTACGTCGCGGCCGGGGACCGCGGCATCCTTTTCTCGACGCACACGATGGAGGTCGCCGAGCGACTCTGCCACCGGGTTGGGATCCTCGACCACGGGGTCCTGCGCGGCGAGGGGACGCTCGAGGCCCTCCGGCGGAAGGTCGCGGCGGGGGACGCGACGCTCGAGGAGGTCTTCCTGCGCCTCACGGAAGAGGGGGAGGGCGTCCGGGCGGCGGTCGACTCGCTCGGAGCGTCCGGATGACCTGGCGGGACGCCGCGCGACTGAGCGACGTCGCGTTCACGGAGCTGTCGCTCCAGGCGATCTACGCGTTCCGCCAGGGGAACGTCGTCCCGCCCGACCCGGCGCACCGCCTCGTCCCGCGGGCCCGGCGCCGGGTGCTCGAGAGCAAGGGGATCGTCGCGTTCGTCCTCGGGATCCTGACGTTCCTCGCGGCGTACGCCCTGCGCGAGAGCTCGCTCGCGACCGCCGTCTTCCGGGTCCCGGTGCCGACCGGCGTCTTCGAGGCCGGGGTGCTCACGGGCCTCTTCAGCCTCGACGTGGCGTTCCTGTGGTGGACCGGCATGCAGGTCCTGCCGACGTTCCTCGCCTCGGGCGTGATGCCGGTCCTCGAGCCGCTGCCGATCGACGACCGCACGATGCGTCGCGCGGCCGCGCTGCTCTACCTGCGGTTGTTCGACCTCCCCGCCCTCACGGTCCTTTTCGCGACCCCCGTCCTGGTCGGGTTCTCGCTCGGCCTCTGGGCCGGCGTGGCGGTCCTTCCGGGAGCAGCCGCCGCCGTCGGGTTCGCGCTCGCGCTCTCCCTCGTCACCGGACGGTTCTTCGTCCGGCGCGTCCAGGGGTCGCGGGGAGGCGGGGGCGCCACGGTCGTCCGCTGGACCTACCTGGTGCTCTGGCTCGTCCCCGCCTTCGCGATGTTCGGTCTCGTCACGGCCGCGCCCGACTTCTTCGCGTTCCTCGGCGCGGTCTCGATCGAGGGTCCGTCCCCGACCGCGCACGTCCTCCTCGCCGTTTTCCCCTTCACGCTCGCGGTGCTTCCCGCCCTCGCCGCGAGCGGGCCCGCCGGGCTCGGGCTCGACCCGGCCGGCTGGCTCTTCCTCGGCGTCGCGAGCGCCGCCTACTGCCTGCTCGCGGTCTGGGCGATCGTCTGGGTCCTCGCGTCGGTCCGCCAGGTGAGCATGGTCCCGCCGGCCGACCCCCGGGCGATCCCGACGCCGCGCATCGATGTCCGCACGCAGCCCGTCCTGCTCGCCGTCCTGACGAAGGACCTGCGGATCGCGAGCCGGACCCCCGGCTACGCCTTCCTGATCCTCCTCCCGATGTTGGACGCGCTCGCGATCGGCCTCTGGACGTTCGTGAGCGCCCCGGACTCCTCGGTGGCGTTCGGCCTCGCCCTCGCGGCCGTCACGACCGCCGCGCTCCTCGCAACCTTCTTTGGGCCCGCGTTCTTCGCCATCGAGGTGCTCGCGTTCTCCTACGGCCGGACCCTGCCGCTCTCCGACCGGTCGCTCCTCGCCGGGAAGGTCCTCCTGGTCGCCCTGATGTACCTGGTCGCGAGCGGCATCGTCCTCGGGATCACGCTGGTCCGCGTCTTCGACCCCGCGATCTTCGCCCTGTTCATCGTCGCGGAGCTGCCCGCGGTCGTCGCCGCCTCCCTCCTCGAGCTCGGGATCCTGTTCCGGAGGTCGCGGGCCCGGGGCCTCCCGATCACCAACCTCTACGCGGGAGCGTGGTACGCCGTCCTCGTGTCGATCCCCGGGGTGATCGTCGCCGGGGCCCCGCTGGTCGCGTTCCAGGCGGCCCGGATCGACGGCACCCCGATCGGGGTGCTCGCGATGGCGGCGGTCGCGGTCGCCGAGCTCGCCTTCGCCGTTCCGTTCGCGCTCGGGAGGGAGGTCTCCTGAGCGCTCCGGCGCTCCCCCCGCGCTTCGAGCCGACGGAGATCGAGGCGCGCTGGCAGTCGGAGTGGGAACGCCACGGCGCGTTCCGCGGTCCGGACCGGCCCGGGCCCCCGACGTACTGCGTCATCCTCCCGCCGCCGAACGTCACGGGCGTCCTGACGATCGGCCACATGCTCGGCGACACGGTCATGGACCTCCTCGTCCGCCAGCACCGGATGCAGGGGATCTCGTCCCTCTGGGTGCCGGGCCTCGACCACGCCGGCCTCGCCACTCAGGTCGAGGTCCGGCGGCGGCTCCAGAAGCAAGGGGTCCTCCTGGACGACCTGCCCCGGGAGGAGGCCCGCCGCGCGGTCGAGCAGTGGCGCGACGAGCACGAGGCCCGGATCCGGGAGCAGACGCGCGCCGGTGGGTTCTCGGTCGACTGGGACCGGTTCCGCTACACGATGGACGCCGAGAGCGTCCGGGCGACCCGGGAGGTGTTCGTCCGGCTCTACCGGGACGGGCTCATCTATCGCGGCGAGCGGATGGTCAACTGGGACCCGAAGCTCCGCACGGCGATCTCCGACCTCGAGGTCGTCCACTCGGAGGAGGAGGCGACGCTCCTCTACGTCCGGTACCCCTGGGCCGACGGGGCCCCGGGGGGGCTCGAGGTCGCGACCGTTCGCCCGGAGACGATTTTCGGCGACGTGGCGGTCGCGGTGCATCCGGCCGACGTGCGGTACGAGGGCGCGGTCGGACGCGAGGTCCGCGTGCCCCTCACCGACCGGGTCGTTCCCGTGATCACCGACGACGCGATCGACCCGGCGTTCGGCGCGGGCGCGCTCAAGGTCACCCCCCGCCACGACCTCGTCGACTACGAGGTGTT
The DNA here is from genome assembly GCA_030042815.1 of Thermoplasmata archaeon. GTDB lineage: Archaea > Thermoplasmatota > Thermoplasmata > Lutacidiplasmatales > UBA184 > Lutacidiplasma. Next base: position 10,551 of record JASHYY010000089.1, read on the forward strand.
CCGCCGCCACCCGGAGCTGTCGATGCCGCCGGACATCCTCGACGACCGGGCCCGTCTCACCGGACCGTGGGTGCCGCAGGAGTTCCAGGGGCTCGGGGTGGACGAGGCACGCTCGAAGGCGACCGACGCCCTCGGGTCCGCCGGCCTCCTCGGCCGACGCGAGCCGTACCGCCACTCGGTCGGCCGGTCGGAGCGGTCGGACGCGGCCGTCGAGCCGCGCCTCTCGACCCAGTGGTTCGTGCGGATGCGGGGCCTGGCCGACACCGTCGTCGGCGGGGTCCGCCGGGGCGAGATCCGGATCCACCCGAGCCGCTGGGAGCTCACGTTCTTCCGCTGGATGGAGGGGATCCAGGACTGGTGCATCTCCCGCCAGGTGTTCTGGGGCCACGCGATCCCCGCGTACCTCTGTCGCGCCTGCGGCGAGCGGACCGTCTCGGTCGAGCCGCCCGTCCGCTGCGAGCACTGCGGGGGGAGCGACCTCGTCGAGGACCCGGACGTCCTGGACGCGTGGTTCACGTCGTGGCTCTGGCCGTTCGCCGCGCTGGGCTGGCCCGACCCGACCGCCGACCTCGACCACTACTACCCGACGAGCGTCCTCGTGACCGGCCGCGACATCATGTTCTTCTGGGTCGCCCGGATGATGATGTCCGGCTACTACTTCACCGGGACCCGGCCGTTCGCGGACGTCTACTTCACCGGCATGCTCCGGGACGAACAGGGCCGCCGGATGTCGAAGCATCTCGGCAACTCCCCCGACCCGCTCGAGGTCGTGCGGAAGTGGGGGGCGGACGCGATGCGGTTCGCCCTCGTCTTCCCGAACCCGACCGACGAGGACGGAGGGTTTGGCGAGGGGACGCTCGAGGGAGCCCGCAACTTCCTCACGAAGGTGTGGAATCTCGCCCGGTTCACGCTCGGCCACCTTCCTCCCGGGACCGAGCCCCCCCGGGCGGCCCCCGAGCTCGGTCCGGGCGCCGCGCTCGAGAACCGGTGGATCCTCGCCCGCTACCGGCG
>JASHYY010000090.1 GCA_030042815.1 Thermoplasmata archaeon
TCTCTTGATGGCCGGGCTCGCGGTCACCCCCGCGCAGATCCGGGCGACGGGGCGAGGGGCCGCGGTGCTCGGGGTCGCGATCTTCCTGATCCCGTTCCTGGTCGGGACCGAGGTCGTCCGGGCGCTCTACCCGGGGATGTCGACGTTCGAGACCCTGTTCGTCTCGCTGACGATTTCGATCACCGCCCTCCCGGTGCTCGGGATCATGCTGCGCGAGTTCGGGATATCGGAGGGTCGCTTTGGCGCGTTCCTGATGAACACGGCGCTCGTCAACGAGCTCTGCGCGGTCACGACGTTCGCGGTCCTCCTGAACGTCTACAACAACCCTCACTCGACCACGACGGCGGTCCTGTCGTCCATCGCCACGGTCGTCACCTTCCTGGCGTCCATCCTCGTCGCCTACTACGTGGTGCGCACGCTCCGCCGGAGGAAGCTGTGGGACCGACTCGTCGACCGGTTCCGGGCGACCTGGAGGAGCCGCGAGGCGGGGTTCGCCATCCTGATGGTGGCCGCGATCGGCGCGGCGCTCTACTCGCAGCTGCTCGGCCTGACCTACGTGATCGGGGCGTTCTACGCCGGTCTCCTCATCACGCCCGAGACGGCCGGTCGGCGCCAGCATCGGTCGATCAGCTTCGTGTTCGACGCGATCACCTGGGGGTTCTTCATCCCCCTCTTCTTCGCCATCGTCGGCTTCGACACCAACTTCCGTCTCATCTTCACCACCGCCGTCCCGATCCTCGCGTTCGTCGGCCTCGTCGCCTTCGCGTTCCTGGCCAAGGTCCTGGTCGGGTCGGGCGTCACGCGGGCCCTGCGCTGGCCGGCCGGCGAGTCGTTGTGCGCGGGCTTCCTCGTCTCGAGCCGGGGGGCGGTCGAGCTCGCGATGGCGGTCATCCTGCTCGGCGACGGCATCTTCTCGACGCAGGTGTACACCATCGTCGCCGGCGTCGGCCTCCTCACGACCGCGTTCTCCCCGATCGGGGCGCGACCGTTCGTCCGGTCCCTCGCGAAGGAGCCTCCGCTGCCGGAGGACGGGTCGACGAACGGCGGGGCGGCGTCCCCGATCGCCCCGCGGCGACTCTACACCGACCGCGAGTAGCGAGCGCCGGAGGCTCCGTCCGGCCGGCACGGTTATCTTTCCGGTACCGGGTGGCCGGCCATGGTCGGTTCCGGGACGTCGCCTCCCGCGGGCTCCGGTACTTCCCGCCGGGGCCGGCCCCGCCTCTCGAAGAACGCGAAGATCGGGCTCGGCCTCCTTCTGACGTTCCTCGGCCTCTTCTTCCTCACCCTCTTGTTCCCGACGGCCCCCGGGCCGCTCGACCGCGCGCTGCCGGTCGCCGCGGTCGGGGTCGTGGCCCTGTGGGTCGGCGGGATCCTGATGGGGGTCGGCAGCCGGTCGTAGCGGGGGACCGATGGACCCGTTCCCCTGGCGCCTCGTCACGGTCGACATCGACGGGACCCTCACGCTCGGTCACGGGTGGCGCGCGATCGCCGAGGCCGTCGGTCGGGTGCCCGACTACGAGGCGTCGAACCGCCGATTCTTCGCCCGCGAGGCCGGCGAGGACGAGCACCTGGTCGACCTGCTCGACCTGGCCACGGGCCAACCGGTCGAACGGATCGTGGGGATCGTCGCCCGCACGCCCGTGTTGGCCGGGATCGCGGAGGGGATCGGTGCCCTGCACGCCGCCGGGGCCCGGGCCGCGCTCCTGACCCACAACCCGACCTATGTGGTCGACTACTACCGGGCGAAGTTCGGGTTCGACGACGGCGACGGGGTCTACGTCGCCGTCGACCCCGACGGCCGGATCGGGCCGCCGCGCGGGGTCCGCGCGGACAAGCCCGGCGGCCTCCGCCGCCTCCTCGCCCGGCTCGGCGGCGACCCCCGCACCGTCGCCCACGTCGGGGACGGCTGGTCGGACGCGGAGGTCTTCCGGCGGGTGGGCGGTGGGGTCGCGCTCAACTCCGCCTTCGACGACGTGAACCGGGCGGCCGACCGGGCGGTCCGGACGCGGGACTTCCGGGAGGTGGTCCGGACGCTCGGGACCATCTCACCCCGGGGCTGAAAGCAGGACGTCCCGGGTGCACAGGATTCTTATATCCCGAGCCCGGTCGAACGCCCGGCCCGATGGAGTACGTCATCGTCCGGGCAACGCACCCGACCTGGTTGACGATGCAGCTCCCGACCGAGGTCGGCGACCTCCTCCGGTTCCAGCCCGAGGAGGGACCCCACCGGGAGGCGAGCCGGACCGTCGCGTTCTTGGCCCGCGGGCCGGGGATCGTCCGGGTGATCGCGTCCCACCCGGCCCGGGAGGCGCTCGCGGTCGAGACCGTACGGAACCGGCTCATCGCCTCGGCCCGCCCGGGCGACCGTCACCTGTTCACGCTGCCGTCCCCGGTCGTCCAGCACCTCGGGCTCCAAGTCTACTCGCGCGGCCCCCGCCTCCGGGGGACCGACGATACCCTCGTCTGGCTCGTCCCCGCCCCGGAGTACTACGAGTACCGGTCGGTCGTGGAGAACGGCCGGGCGTGGACGGGTCCGACGGGCGGGGCGTTCGCCCACGTCTACCTCACGAAATCGCTGGTTCCGTTCCCGCGGGAGCTCGGGCAGCTCGCGGAGCTCGAATACCGTACGGAGGAGGAGGAGTGGCGCCCCGCGGTCGAGGCGCTCCAGCGGGTCGGGCGGGGCCGCCGGGTCGTCCTCTGACCCCGCTCCGGACCCCCGACCTCCGGCCCGTTTCCGAAGTTATTTATACCGACCCATGGGATAGTTTTGCCCATGCGGGTCACCGAGCGAGCGAGCCCGAAGGGGGCCGCGACGAAGTCGTACACCCTTCGGAATCCGGTTCCCCTGCGCAGCGAGGAGGACGTTCGGACGACCCGGGCCGGGATCCCCACGGACGCGGTGCTCGCGGACGCGAGCGGACCGGTCGATTTCGACTCCCTCGCGAAGGCGATCCGTAGGTCGGTCGGCCATGAGGGGATGCGTCCGGAGGACGCCCGGTCGATCGCCGCCCACGTCCTGAACTTCTTCGGGTTCAACGAGCGGATCATCGACAACGTCCTCGAGCCCGACGACCGGGACACGTTCTACATGCTCGAGGACACGGGGATCCTCGAGACCGAGCGGGACGAGACGACCCTCTACGATGGCCGGGAGTGGCGGATCCACTACTGGATGTTCCGCAAGGACCGGATCTTCGACCTCGCGCGGCAGGAGAGCGCCGCGATGGCCGCGGCGGGCGAGAAGGAGGTCGTCTACTCGTCGAACTCGCACCGGTCGGGTGGCTTCCTGCTCCCCCACGGCGAGCACGGGACGGGCCTTCCCGCGCACGCGGTCTACCACGAGCTCGGGGACGAGATCTGGCTCGAGCGCCGCCAGAACCCGCTGCCGGAACCGACCCCGCCCCGCCCCCGCCACCGGGACGTCGAAGAGTAGGCCGGGCGCCGCCCGTCCGAACCGTTAACCCCGCCGGGGCGTGCCCCGGCCGGATGCGTCGGATCCTCCTCCTCGCCCACCGCGTCCCCGTGGACGGGGCGTTCACGCTCAACGACCTCGCGGGCGGCGCCGGCCGGATGGACGAGGTCGCCCGGGCCGTGTCGACGGCGTTCACCCTCTCGAACGACCTCCGCCGGGACACGGAGGTCACGGTCCTCTTCGTCGCGGAGCCGCCGCCCCGCGCCCGTCGGGTCCGCCTCACCGGCGCGCGCCTGCGCTACCTCAACCCGGACGAGCGGTCGACCGCGGCGCTCCTCAAGAACGCCCTCGTTCGCTCGGCGGCGTTCCCCGGCGAGTTCGAGTCGTCCCCCGATCTCACGGTCGCCGCGGCCGACCCGGCCGAGGAGCTGGGTCGGTTCCTGGCGTCTCCCGGGGCGGTGTGGCTGGCCGAGGACGGGCGCCCGATCGCGGACTGGACGGCCCCGGGCGGGGAGGTCGCCGCCGTGGTCTCCGACCCGTACGACCCGACGCCGCCGGAGGCCGAGCGGCTCGCCGCGAGCGGGGTGCCGCG
>JASHYY010000091.1 GCA_030042815.1 Thermoplasmata archaeon
GGTGTAATGGCCCAGTTTTTCGAGGAAGCGGGCCGCCTGCACGGCGAGCTCTCGCGTCGGAGTGAGAACGAGCGCGTAGATCTTCCCCGGCGGGAGCTCGAGCGTCCGCTCCAGGATCGGCAGGAGGAAGGCGGCGGTCTTGCCCGTGCCGGTCTGTGCGGTGGCGACCAGGTCCCGGCCCTGAACGGCCTCCGGGATGGCCCGGCTTTGGATCGGCGTCGCCGCGTGGTAACCCATCTCCTTCACGCCGCGGCGCAGCGTGGGGTGGAGCGGCAGCTCGTCGAAATGCACCGACGAGGTCTCGGGGGAGGCCCGTCGGTTCTCGGAATCGTCCGGCACGGGGCGCCCGGGCCTCCGCAACCTCTTAACGCTGGCCCTACCCTCGCGCGAGCCCGACGACCTCCGCCGGCCGCTCCGGGGGCTTCCACTCCCAGCCGACGACCTCGGAGAGCGGCTCGAAACCCACCCGCTCGAGGATCGGCCGACTGGTCGAGTTCAGCGCCTCGACCATGAGGTACCGGGCGCCCCGCTCCCGAGCGAAATCGGCGCGGACCGATACGAGGGCCCGGTAGATCCCACGGCCGCGGAACTCCGGCGCCGTGCCGCCTCCCCACAGTCCGGCGAACGACCGTCCGGGGACCTTCTCCACGCGCCCGCCCGAGACGGGGACTCCGTCCAGATAGGCGACGTAGACCCCGAGGTCGGGGGCGTCGAGCCGGTCGGCCAGCCGGTCGGGTCCGTACTCGCTCGGCCGACCGAACGCGGCGGTGTTGACTCGGGCCAGGTCGTCGAGGTCTTCCCGGGTCCGAACCCTTCGGATCGCCAATCCGCGAGGGATCGCGGGTGCCGGCAGGGGGTGGGCGAGGTCGAAGACCATCAGGGTCTCCTTGGGAGTCGCCACGTAACCGGTGGCGCGCAGGATCGAGGGAAGTTCCGGGGGCCCGTCGTGGTCGTAGACCTTCCACTCCACCGGGAGTCCTCGCCGCCGGAACTCCTCGGTCTGTCGAGCCACGCCCGAAGCGACTTCGCTCCCGGGGAAATTCGAGTAGAGTACGACGAGTTCCGTCGGCCCGACGATCCGCACGACCGTGCCGTCGCGCTCGGTGCGGAACTCCGGGTCGTCGGGAGGGTTCCGTCGCAGCTCGGCGTCGAACCGCGCGAGCACCTCGGCTCGGTTCATCGACGGGCTACCGATGCGCCCGCCATAAGCAGTCGCCCGGGCCGTGGCGGCCCGCCCGGAGGGGCGCACCGGCGGGACGCGGACTTGATGGTCGACGGGGTCTCTCGGGCCGGGATGGAGCCTTCGGGCCCGGACGAGGTCGCGCAGTTTGCAAGCGCGCTCCCCGACGAGCCGTTCACCTTTGGGGCCCGTAGTCTCCTCCAGCGGGGCCTGGGACGGCTCTGGCTGACCGGCCCCGCATCGCGGCCTGTCGCCGCGGTGGTTCTCGCCCCCTGGGTCCCCGCCGAGCCGATGGCCTTCGGGGAGGACGCCGAGGCGATCTGGAACCTGCTTCGTGGGGTCCCGGGGTGGGAGTGCGTGAACCTCGCCTCTCGGACCGCCTCGTCGCTCGCCCGCGTGCTCGAGCGGGAGCTGGGCATTCCCACCCAGCTGTACGGGGACGTCTACTATCTCCTCGACCGAGACCCGGCGCGGTGCGAGCACCCGGCGGTTCGGCGGCTCACCGAGGACGATCTCGAGCTCGTCGAGCGGTCTCCGTCCGCGCTCCACCCCGTCGGGTACCTTTCCACGCTGGCGGCGCTCAGCGGGGGCGTGGTGGTGGGCGGGGTGGTCCACGACGAGCTCGTGGCGACCGTGGCGATGACGGTCTCCTCCGAGGAGTACGCGGACCTCGGCGCCCACACGCTCGAGGCCTGGCGCAACCGAGGGATCGCGACCGCCGCGGCCTCTCTGACGAGTCGGGAAGTACTCCGCCGGGGGCTCGTGCCCGTCTGGAGCACCGGCGAGGACAACCGGGGGTCGCAGCGGGTCGCCGAGAAGGTCGGGTTCCGCGAGTTTGGTCGTCAATCGTACGTCGTGGTGCCCGCCCTTCGCTCACAGGGCGGCTACCGCCCGGCGCCGTCCTAGGCGTCCGGCCCGGCGGTCACCACTGCTCGGCCCGGCGAGGGCTGCCCCCCGGACGGGTCGTGCGAACGGGCAATCCCGCGCACCGAAACCCGTAGAGGCCGAGCCCCTTTCGCCCGGACGGCAGCCCGCGGCGAACGGCCGCCCAGGACTTCAATGCCGAGCACAGCTCTCCGCCGGGGCCGTGGTCGACGATCGCGATCGCACCGGGAGGCATCCGGGCGTCGAGCCGGGAGAACTCCTGCCGGGCGTCCCGGTCGCGGTGCGGCACGTCGTAGACGAGGAGATCGATCCGCGGGAGTTCCTCGGACAGGAGGGGAAGCACCGTTCGCTTGTCCCCTATTCGCAGGTCCCAGCGGGGCCGCAGTCGGTCGGGAACGGCCCAGCCGGACGAACGGCCGGGAGGGAGCGACCACGACGCCGCGGCCGGCCGCGCTCCGGCGCGGACCGGCACCCGCTGGGGCTTGTCGACCGAGTGCAGTGTGCCGGCTCCGTTCCGATCCATCGCCTGGAGAAGATACGCCGACGAGACTCCCGAGGAGACCCCGACCTCCACGACGTGGAGAGGTCGCGTGAGCCGGACGATCGCGAAAAGCTCGAGGGGCGCGTCGATCTCGACGTACGAGCGTCGACCTTCCCGGGCATGCTCCTCCACGAGATGGCGGAAAAGCCGGGTCTCGCTCGCCGCCTCTTCGAGGGCGGATTCGGCCGCGGAACGCGGGCGCGCGGCGAGCCGCCGGACCCATTCGACGTCCGGGTCGGTCTCAGGTTCCATGGTCCGCTCCCCGCCGGAGGGTTACGTCTCTTCGAGATTCTCCGGGTTCCCGACCCAGTCCCTGGCCCGTTCGACCTGGGGACGTACCGCCTCGATCCGCGCGTACGCCTCCGCGAGGGAGAGCTTCTCGGCGCGATGCAGGTACCAGGCCGCCGCGAGGGGCGAGCGGCGGACGCCGTGGCCGCAGTACACAAGGACCCTGTCCCCCCGCGCCCGAGCCTGGCTCACGGATTCGGCCAAGCGGTCGAGCTGGTCCACGATCGCTCGGTCGCGCGAGCCGTCGTAGATCGGGATGTGGGTCGCGGGAAACCGGTCGTCCGGGGCTTCCTCACGCACGCAGAAACGGGTCCCTTCGAACTCGATTGCGTCCCTCCAACTCCCCACGAAAACGCCCGGAGCGATCTCGGAGGGTCCTCCGGCCCGGTGGGGAGCGTTCGAATTTCGCTGCCTTGACGGTCGGCCGGCCATGGCGAACGGAACCGTGCCCGACCTTAAGAAGCGGGGGCCGAGCGCGACCGCCGGGCGAGGGCGTCCCGGACGCCCTGCGACGCCGGACCCCCCGGGACCCCGAGGGAAGGTCGGGTCCACTCGTCAGCGAATCTCCACGTCACGCTTATATCGAATTCGATATAGTATTCGGAACGATGCCGCCAACCCACCCCCGCGGACCGCCTCCCGGCCGAATGCTCGGACTCTACGCGCTCGCGGTGATGAACCGGGAGGGACGGCTCTACGGCTACGAGCTGGCCGAGCGGATCGCCCTCCGGACCGACGGCACGTGGCGGCCAGGTCCCGGGGCCATCTATCCGGCGCTCGCCGCCCTGACCGATCGCGGCTTTGCCCGTTCCCGGCTCGAGCATCGCCGCCGGGTCTACGATGTGACCCCCTCGGGGAGGGCCTACCTTCGCCGGTTCCGTCAGCAGATGCTGTGGCGGAACCGCGGCGGTCCGGACCTCGGCGCCCTTTGGGCGGAGATCGCCGGGCACGCAGACCCCGGAACGTTCCGTCTCGAACGGTTGCAACGTCAGGTGGATTCCCTGATCGATTTCCTCGCGCGGGCCGAAGAGTCGGGCCGGGACCCCCGACCCCTACGGGATCAGATGCGGGCCGTGCTCCGTCAGGCCGAGGGGCGGCTCGGACCGGAGGAAGCGGCATCCTCCCCGCCTCGGGCGCGGCGGCCATGACGGAAGCGGAGCCGCCGGCGATCGACGTCCGCTCCCTCTCGAAGCGGTACGGAAACCACGAACATGGGGTCCTGGCGCTCGACCGCGTCACCCTCTCGATCCCCAAGGGGTGCGTCTTTGGGTTGCTCGGGCCGAACGGCGCGGGCAAGACGACCCTCATCAAGGTGCTCACGGGCATCAGCGACATCACGAGCGGCGACGCGTCCGTCGCAGGGTTCGACGTCCGTCGGGAGTCGATGAAGGTCCGTGCCCGCATCGGCTGGGTCGCCGCGGAAGTGATCCTGGACGACGACTTCTCGGCGTGGGAGAACCTCTGGCTCCAGGCGCGCCTCCAGGACCTCACCGGCTGGGAGGAGCGCGCCGACCATCTGCTCGAGTACTTCTCGCTCAAGGACCGGAAGGACGACAAAGTCAGCCACTTCTCGACCGGGATGCGGAAGAAGCTCGAGATCGCCCTCGCGTTGCTCCATCAGCCGACCGTGATCTTCATGGACGAACCGACGATCGGCCTCGACGTCGGCACGCGACGGATGCTCTGGGACATCGTGACGGGCGTCCGCAAGGAGTTCGGCGTGACCGTCCTCCTCACGACCCACTACATCGAGGAGGCCGACGCGCTGTGCGACCGGCTCGCGATCATCGACCAGGGCCGCATCATCGCCGAGGGAACCCCCTCGGAGCTGAAAGCTCGAGTCCACGCGGACCTCGTCCAGATCGAGACCGCGCACGACCTCGATACCCAGCGGATCTCCGCCCTCCCCGGGGTCCAGGAGGTCCGGGCCCAGGGCAACGACTGGATGATCCGGGTCGCGTCGTCCGAGGACTTCCTTCCGCGACTCCTCGCGACCGTGCCCGCGGAGGACGTCCGACGGATCAGCGTCGAGAAGCCGAGCCTCGAAACGGTCTTCCTCGACCTCACCGGCCGACGGATCGGACAGGAGGAGCCGATGCGCGACATTCGGAAGTTCTACATGCAGATGCGGAGGGCCCGGTCGTGAGGAGCCAGCTGTGGGGCCTCTACGTCCGGGAGATCCTGCGAACCTTCCGCAACCCGTTCGTCGTGCTGATCACGGTCGTCCAGCCGTTCATGTGGCTCGCGTTCTTCGGCTCCGGGTTCGCGCAGTACGCGAAGGACCTCGCTTCGGTCTACGGGACGTCGAACTACATCGAGTTCCTGCTTCCCGGCGTCCTCTCGACCTCGATGCTGTCGGTCGGGATGTTCGGCTCGATGAGCACGATCCAGGACAAGCGATTCGGTTTCATGAAGCGCATCCTGATCACCCCGACCTCGAAGGAGGTCATCTTCCTCTCGAAGGCCTTCGGCTCGGCGACGCGCGGCCTCATCCAGATCCCGGTGATGATCGCGGCCGCCCTCGCCTTCGGGGTGACGTTCTCGCTCTCTCCGCTTGAGTGGGCCGTCTGGATCTTCGCGCTCCTGTTCACCGCGCTCGGGTTCTCGAGCATGTTCCTCGCCATCACGGCGCGCTCGACCGACTGGCAGACCCCCGGGGTGGTGTCGAACTTCATCACGATGCCGCTGATGTTCTCGAGTGCCGCGCTCTACCCCTCGAGCGGGTTTCCGACCTGGATGAAGGTGATCAGCGCGTGGAACCCGATCTCGTACACGGCGACGCTCGGCCGCGACCTGGTCCTCGGGAGCGGGATCGACGCGACGGCGTTCGGGTACCTCGCGATCTTCGCGGTCATCATGGTCGCGATCGGCTACGTCGTCTCGGCGAAGTGGCTGAGGGTCGAGTAGGTCGTCAGCGGTCGAGCGGAGCCGCCGCGACCGCGAAGTCGCGGCCCTCCCACCGGTCCGCGTGCGGCCAGAAGAACGTGAACCGCCAGGTCCGCCCGGCCGACCCGAGCGGGTCCAGGTCGACGTAGTGGAGGCCGAGGGCGGTCGCCACCGAGTCCCGGTTGGAGGCGCTCCGCCAGTCGTCGTCGCTCGCGCGGAGGCGGAACGGCTGGTCCGCGATCACCCGTAGGGTCGCCAGGGGGTCCGCCGTCCGAGGGCGACGGTTGAACTTCCAAACCTCGAGCCGACGGTCGGGCGTACGGCGACCGAGGTAGCGTTCCGAGACCTCGGGAAGGCGATTGAACTCGGTCCCGTCGGCGGCCGAGCGCAGCAGCGTGAGGTACTCCGCGTGGGCCCAGGCCAGCGGCATCGCCGCCTCCGTCGGTCGGCCGAGCGCGAGGTGCTGGGCCGGAAGGTCCGGGGCGTCCCACACCTGCTCGGTCAGGAGCCCCGTGGCCGTCGCGAACCGTTCGAGCGCGCGAAGGTACGGGGCGGGATCGTGGCCGGCCGAGAGCTCGTAGTGGCCGCGTTCCCCGGTGAGCAGGGGCCAGGCGCGGCCGACCCCCCAACCGGCGTAGGGCCCTCCGTCCTCGCGTTGGCCGTACCCGTCGTGGTTGTAGCGGTGCCAGGCGGGGCCGAGCGGGGTCGTCACCCGGAGGACGTGGTCGGCGACCCGGAGCGAGTCGAGGACGAGCGGGTCGTCCGGCCGACGGATCCCCAGGCGCACGAGGTCGATGAAGCCCGTGCTGACGACCTCGCTCGCCGGGAAGCGGTTGGGGGCGCCCGGAGGCAGGTTCGGAAGCGTGACTTCCCCGAGGTCGGGGCCCTCGTTCGGTTCCGGGTCATCGACCGATGCGGGACGGATCCGCACGTAGTGGCGCGGCACTCCGGGGAGGAGCGTGCCCCGCGTCGTGACGGTCCAGTCCTCGATGTGCGCTTCGAGGAAGTCCGCGTATTCCTGCACGAATTCGGCCGTGGTCGGGTCGGTCCTCCCCCGGGCCGAGTGCGCCGCCACCGTCAGGGCCGCGGTGACCGCGCCGAGGGTGGATGGCGAGTAGCCTCCGAGCTCCTCCCATCGGTCCTCCTGCGTGACGGGGCTGTGTTCGACGAGGAACCGGGCGGCGCCCCGGAGCATCGGCTGGGGGTCGAACTCCGCGAGGGCGTCCGCGCGTCGGAGTCGCCCGGCCAGCAGCACCGGCAACGCGACTTCGTCGAGCTGCATCGCCTGCCAGTACGGGGTGCCGTCGACCCAGAAGTTCTGGGGAAATCCGCCGTCGGGCCGTTGCCGGGTGGCGAGGTAGACGAGCGCCCGGCGGGGCGCCTCGGTGTCGCCGGAAGCGAGGAGGCCGTTCGCCGTGTGGACGAGGTCTCGCGTCCAGACGAGATGGTAGCCCGCGGGGTCGTCGTCGCTCTTGGACGCGCCCCACGGGATCGAGAGCGACGCGATGAAGGCCCCCGGGAAGAGCTTGTCCTCGTGCGCGAGAAGGATCGACCGGCTGGCATGGTAGAGCCGCCCTCCGTCATGGGTCGAGGACGCGAGCGGCCGCTCGTGCGCCGCGGCCCGAGTCCACTGCTCGACGAAGCGCCGGTGGTGATGCTCGAACGGCGTGCCCAGCGACTGGAACAGGGTCGTGACCGCAGCCGAGACCGACCCTCCGAAGGCGAGGCCGAGGGTGAACTCGGTCCGGCCAGCAAGGGGGACCTCGGCGGTGAGCGCGATGTTGCCGTCCGGGGCGCGGTCGAACTCCCAGGACATCGTCCGGTGCTGGGAGATGTCCGTCCATCCGTCGCTCGCCCCGACGTAACCGACCGACGCCCGCGCGAACGGCACGCTCGCGCCGAGGGCGAGCGCGACGCCGTTCCGCTCGGCACAGAGGATCGGCTGGCCCAGGATCTCGTAGACCGTGGCCGAGTTCCCCCATCCGCCGACGTCGAGGTGCGGCGCGGCGAGTACGTAGAGCCGCAGCCGGCGCTCGAGCTCGGGCCGCAACGGTTCGACCCGGGTCCGCTCGAGAAGGCAGGGGAGGTGCGGGTCGCTCAGGACCCACTTATGGATGCGATATCGCCCGCCGGGGTCGTCGGAGCGGACCTGGTAGCCGAGCGAGTGGTCGCCCGGCCGCTCGGTCCGCGGCAGGAGGTGTTTGCGCTCCTCGTGGAAGAACGTCTCCCCGTCGGTGAGGAGGAACTGCAGGTCCCGCAGCTGGGGCCGGTCGATCCGGGGGTAGTAGACCTCGGTGACGACCCCCCGCCACAGGGTGAACCACAACGGCGAGTCGGTCGAGTAGGCGGTCCCGACCCCGTCCTTGTTGCTGTGGGACCACCGGGGGGAGATCCCCGGCGCACCGAACGCGACCCGATCTCCGCGCGGCTCCATGCTGTCCGGTTCCGGGGGTTCCCACCTACCGGACCATCTTGACGTTTCGCGCGGTATCGAGACCGGGGGGTCCCCGTTTTCCGCCCGCCGTATCTGCCCGCGCGTGGACCTCGTCGTTTTCGTCCTCCTTCTCGTCGCGACCGGCCTCGTCGCGGGGGTCGTCGGTTCGCTCACCGGCCTCGGCGGCAGCGTGGTCGTCATCCCGGTGCTCGTCATCGCGTTCGGGGTCGCGTTCCCCGATGCCGCGGGCGCGGGGATGATCACGATCCTCGCCACTTCCTCGGCCAGCGGTTCCGCCTACGTCCGCGACCGGCTGAGCGACCTTCGGATCGGCATGTTCCTCGAGATCGCGACCGTGCCGGGCGCGTTGCTCGGCGCGGGGATGACCGTCCTCCTCACCCACCAGAACCTCAACGACGCGCTGCTGGTCGCTCTCGGAGCGGTCCTGCTCGCGATCATCCCGAGCACCCTTTCCCGCCGGCACATCGAGATCCCGGAGGGCGTGGTCCCGGACGCGCGCTCCCGACGCCTCGGGCTCAAAGGACACTACTACGACGAGCCGCTCCGCCAGGACGTCCCGTATGTCGCCGGGGACACGTCGCCGGCCCTCGGCACGATGTTCGGGGCCGGCATCATCTCGGGGATGTTCGGCATCGGCGCGGGGGTCTTCAAGGTCCTCGCGCTCGAGCGGTTCCTCGGCCTTCCGATGAAGGTCTCGACGGCGACCAGCAACTTCATGATGGGGGTCACGGCGGCCGCCGGGGCGGGCATCCTGTTCGCCGCCGGTTATGTGAATCCGGTGATCGCAGCTCCGGTCGCGATCGGCACCGCGAGCGGCGCCTACCTCGGCAGCCGCGTGCTCCCCGGCCTGAGGAATCGGACGGTCCGCCTCCTGTTCCTGCCGGTCGTCGCGGCGCTCGCCATCGAGGTCATCCTGAAGGGGTTGGGGCTGCCGTGACCGAAACGTCGGGCCCCCGGGCGCCTTCGACGGACGCGGGCGACCTGCCCGCGGTCGCGTACGAGCGCATGAGCCGGGTCCTTCGCGCGGGCCTCCTCGTGGCGGTCGCGATCCTGGGCGGCTCGATCATCGCCTACCTCTTCGCGAACCCCGGGGAGACCGCCGCGGAAGTGATCTCCTCGAACCCGATCCTCCGGTACCTCGGACTCGACGGCCTGGCCGCCGGGCTCGCCTCGGGCTCGGTGGAGGCGTACCTGACGCTCGGGCTCCTCGTCCTCCTCGCGACGCCGCTGTTGCGGGTCGCGTCGGGGTTCTACTATTTCCAGCGCGGGGGAGAGAAGGTCGTGGCCGCCGTCACCGCGACCGTGCTCGTGCTGCTCCTGTTCGGGATCCTCGTCCTCGGCCCGGCCCTGCGCTGACGCGCGCGCGGGTCCGCGGGACGAACTAGACCCGAGGCCCGCCGACGTCGGCGATCGCCTCGCGCACCAGCGCGAGTCCGCGCTCGACGAGCGCCCGGGCGCGCGCGGGGTCCTTCGACTCGGCGAAGACGCGGAACAAGGGTTCCGTTCCCGACGGGCGCAGGAGGACCCAGCCCCCGTCCAGGTACGCCTTCACGCCGTCCAGCGTGACGACGCGCTCGCTCTCCTTGGAGAGGACCTCGACCAGCCGCGCGACGACCTTCTCCCGGTACTCGACCGGGCATCCGACCTTCTCCTTCAACAGGGTGTACCGGGGCAGGTCGCGAAGAACCTCCTCGAGCGAGGCTCCCCGGCGGGCGAGCAGGTCGAGCACGGCGGCCACGGTCATGGCGCCGTCGCGCGCGAGCTGGTGCACCGGGAAGACGAGGCCCCCGTTCTCCTCCCCACCGAATACCGCCGAACGCTGCTGCATCTCCCGTGTGACGGTCGGGGACCCGATGCGCGTGTAGACGACGGTGCCCCCGAGGGGCCGCACGGCGTCCTCGACCGACTGGGGAGCGGAGACCGGGGTGACGACGACTCCGCCGTGCGCGCGCTCGACCGCGTCGCGCGCGAGCAACGTCAGCGTCTCCTCGCCCGCGACGTACCGGCCGCGGGCGTCCACGAACACCGCCCGGTCCGCGTCGCCGTCGTGCGCGATCCCGAGGTCGGCGCCCACGGCCGGGACGACCCGGCATAGGTCCCGAAGGTTCCCCTCGGTCGGTTCGGAGAGGTGGCCGGGGAAGGTCCCGTCGACCACCCCGTTGAGGGAGATCACCCGGCACCCGAGGCGGCGGAGGAGTTCGGGGCTGGTCGCGACCGACGCGCCGTTGCCGCAGTCGAGGACGACCGTGAGCCGTCGTTCGGCGACCCGCTTCGCGTCGACGTGCGAGACGATCGCGTCAACGTACTCGAACGCACCGGAGGAGTCGGCCGCGACCGACCCGATGCGGTCGTACCGGACGCTCGGGGTGACGTTCGACTCGACCCCGGCTTCGATCCCTTCCTCGAACGTCCGCGGGGCCTCGAGCCCGTCCGCCCCGATGCACTTCACCCCGTTGAACTCCGGGGGGTTGTGCGAGGCGGTCAGGATCACGCCGAGCTGGGCGTGGCGGCGGGGCACGAGGAACTGGACGGCCGGCGTCGGCAGGAGACCGACCTCGAGCACCCGGTGACCCGAGACCGCGAGCGTCGAGCTCGCGAGGTGGGCGAACGCCGGGCTCGAGGTCCGGCCGTCCCATCCGACGACGATCGGGGGCCCGACCGGAAGCCGCGCGGCGATGGCCGACGCGACCCGGGTGACGAACGGGGCCGTCAGCCGCTCGCCGACGACCTCGCGGATACCGTTCGTTCCGAACAGGCGCACGGCCGGTCCCTCGCCGTCGGGCGAGGAGACCGCCGGTATAAGAGGGGCAAGGGTAAATCCCGGTCGTCACGTCGCCGGCCGTGTCCCCCCCGCGCTGGCTGGCCGACGAGATGGTCGGTCGCCTCGCCCGATACTTGCGCTTCGTCGGCTGCGACACGGTGTACGCGCGAGGCTGGGACGACGGGAGGATCGTGGCCGAAGCTCGTCGCGACGGCCGGGTGGTCGTGACCCGAGACCGGGCCCTCGCGGCCCGGTCGGACCGGGCCTTGCTGCTGACGAGCCCCGCGATCGCCGACCAGTGGCGCGCGGTGCGACGCGCCTATCCCGAGGTCCCGCGGGAACCGAGCTTCGCGCGGTGCGGCGAGTGCAACGGGGTGCTCCGTCCGTTCCTCCCCGGTCCCGAGACCCCTCGCGCCGTCGGCATCCCGTGGGAGCGCGTCGACCGGGGGCTCCCGCTGTACCGTTGCCTCGACTGCGGACACTCCTATTGGGAAGGGACGCACTCCGAGCACCTTCGGTCCCGTCTGTCGGCGTGGGAGTCGGAGGACGTCCGGTGATCCGGGTCTAC
>JASHYY010000092.1 GCA_030042815.1 Thermoplasmata archaeon
CCCGGTCGGGCGCGCCGCCGCCGGGGTCGGTGCGGGGGCGGGGACCGACGAGAGCGGCCGGGCCAGCGGCGGGGCGGGCGGCCTCGGCGGCGGCGGCATCAGCTGCTGCTTGAGGAAGGCGACCACCCGGGCCCAGGCCCCCTCCGCCCTCTCGAGGTCGTAGGCCCCGAGGTCTCGCGCGAGGAAATGGTGGTGCGCGCCGGGCACCTCGGCGAACGTCATCGTCGCCGGGCTCTGGCCCCGGACCGCTTCGAGCTGGGCGCGCGTCCGCGCGGCCGCCGAGTCGCTCGTCCCCGCGATGAAGAACAGCGGCGCCGTGACGAGCTTGCCGAGGTCCGCAGGTCGGACGGGCATCGGGTAGGCGAGCGCGACCGCGCCGAGCCGGGTCTCCTGGGCGGCGACGGCGAGGGCGAGGCTCGCCCCGTACGAGGTGCCGAAGACGGCCGATTTCGCCGGGTCGACCATCTCCCGTCCCCGCAGGTAGTCGAGGGCGTCGGTGTAGAACCGGACGAACTCCGCCACACGGTGCGAGGTGACGGGGACGCCGCCTCGCAGCTGGGCCCCGGTCCGCATCGACAGGTGGTGCCCCGCGCCGATCCAGTCCGATTTCACGATGTCGGGGAGCAGGACCTCGAATCCCTCGCGGGCGAACCGGATCGCGCCGTCGAGGAGGGTGGTCGTGAGACCGAAGACGTCCGGGGTCACGAGCACGACCGGGTGCTTGACGACCTTGGTCGGCGAGAGGAGGACCGCCTGGGCCTGCCCGGAGGCGCTCAGCTCCGTCGGGAACCACACCCGCTCGCTCCGGTAGAGCGGCGCGGGGACGCCCGGTTTCTTCTCGGTCTTGACCCAGGTCTTGTTGAGAAAGTCGATGACGCAGAGCTTGAACCGCTCCTTCGAGAGGACGATGACGGCCTGGCGCGTCCCGCAGATGTCGCAGACCCCGATGACCCCCGCGCCGAACTGGGCCTCGGGCAGGTCGAGGAGCCGGTCGTCGTCCCGCATCCGCTCCGGTGAACTCCGAGGGCGCTCAGGTCCGGGGCGCTTCTTAACCGTTGCCGGGACGGCGTCGGCGGAGCGGTCGCTCGACCGCCTTGGTCCCCCGGAAGAGCTCGAGTCGCTGCCGGTCCCGCGGGGCGAGTACGGAGACGCCCTGGCGGAGGAGCCGCTGACGGAGCGCACGGTCGGCGGTCACGACCCAGGCGCGGTCCCGGGCGGCGAGACGGACGATGGCGTCGTCTCCCTTTCCCGGCGCCGCGACCTCGGGGAACCGCGACGCGAGGGCCCGCGCCGCGGACGCCTCCGGGGTGCGGCGCTCGACGAGGCGGTCGAGCTCCGCCCGCACCGAGGACGGCACGACGAGCACGGCCCCCGGCCGGTGTCGGTCGACCTCGGATTCGAGGGGAAACCCACCGCGCACGGGCAGGAAGAGCGAGTTCGCGTCGAGGAGCACGACCGGCCGGCCGTCGCGTTGGACCGGCCTACGGCTTCTGGACGACGACGCCAAGCTGGTCTCGGTCGTGCTCCGTCCCTCCCCGGCGGCCCCGCAGCACGTAGCGCTGCGCCTTCTGGTTCGCCGTCTTCGGGATCTCCTCGATCACCTCGAGGTACTTCGGCACCATGAAGAACGGAAGTCGTTCGGCGCAGAACTCGAAGACCTCCCTCGGGTCGATCGAGGCCCCCGGCTTCAGCTGGACGAACGCCTTCACGTCCTCCTCGCCGAGAGGAGAAGGAACCCCGACAACGACCGATTCGAAGACCGCGGGGTGGCGGTTGAGGACGACCTCGACGTCGTACGGGGCGAGGTTCTCGCCCCGTCGGCGGATGACGTCCTTCTTCCGATCGACGAAGTAGTAGTAGCCGTCCTCGTCGCGCGTCACGTAGTCGCCGGTGTGGAACCACAGGTTCCGCCAGGACTCGACCGTCTTCTCCGGCTTGTTGAGGTAGCCGAGGAACATCGAGTAGGGTACCCGCGGACGGACCACGAGCTCCCCCCGGACCCCGGCCGACACCGGCCGGTCGTCGTCGTCGACGACGTCCGCCTCGACGAAACCGAGGGGCGTCCCGACGGACCCCAACCGGATGCGGTCGGGCGGGTTCATCAGCGTGGTGCAGCCGCACTCGGTCATGCCGTAGAGCTCCACGACCGTGAGGCCGAACCGCCGCTCGAAATCCGCCCACACCGCGCGGGTCGTGCCCGCGGTGAGCGCGGTCCGCACGCGGTGCGTGGAGTCGGTCGGGCGCTCCGGTTGCTTGTAGAGGACATTGATCATCGCGATGAGGAGCGAGACGTGGGTCGCCTCGAACCGGGCCGCGGTCTCCCAGAAGGCGGAGGCATGGAACCGCTCGTCGAACGCCGCGCAAAGGTCGTTCAGTAGGGCGGTGAGCAACGTCATCTCCTGGGCGTTGCAGTGAAAGAGCGGCAGGGCGGTGAACAGCACCGCCCCGTCCGTGAGGCGGCTCCGGCGGCCGATCTCGGTCGGCGTCAGTACCTGCTTCTCGTGCGGGATGACGGCGCCCTTTGGCGGACCGGTGGTCCCGCTCGTATACATGATCGACACGGGGTCGTAGGGCCGGGGCGGCGATGGGGGGTCCCCGGGCGCCTCGAGCATGAGGTCCGAGAACGGCCGCGCCTCCCCGTCGATGGTCTCGCCCGAACCGACGGGGTCCGCGACCCATTCGCGCGGGATCCCGAGGCCTTCGCGGAGAGGGGCGTAGGCCGACCAGAGCCGCCGATCGACCACGATCGCGGCGGGCGCGCTGTCGGCGAGTTCGTAGCGGAGGATCTCGCCCTTGAGGCCCGTGTTCAACGGGACCAGCACCGCTCCGAGCTTGGCGGCCCCGAACCAGACCAGGGGGAACTCCGGAGTGTTGAACACGAGCGTCGCGACTCGGTCCCCACGGCCCACTCCCGACCGCGCCAGACCGGCCGCCACCCGCTCCGTCTCGTCGTCGAGCTCCCGGTAGGTGAACGTCCGGTCCGCGAACCGCAGCGCGGGACGATGCCCGTTCTTCTCGGCCTTTCGTCGCACGAGCGACGCGAGGTCGTGGAACTCCTCCGTCGGCTCGAGCATCGTCGCCTCGAGGCCTCCCGTTCCATAAAGATTCGGCGCGGGGGCGCGCGGACCGCCGACGGTCCGTCGCGCCCCCGGCCAAGCCTTCTTAGCAGGGGAGCGATTGCGCGGCGCGATGGCGCCTCGCGGAGAGCCGTTCCGGGCGGAAGCCCCGATCGTCGCGGAGCTCGGCGCCGGGGTCGTGCTCGTCCACGAGATCGAGCGGGATGTCTTCCTGCTCCACGAGATCGACGAGGACCGGTGGTGCTTGCCCAAGGGTCACGTCGATCCGGGGGAGTCGCTCGCCGCCACCGCGCTCCGGGAGACGCGCGAGGAGACCGGGATCGACCGCGTCGCGATCGGCGCGGAGCTCGGCGAGGTCTCCTACCGGTTCTTTCGCCCCCGCGACCGAACGAACGTCCACAAGTCGGTCGTGTACTTCCTGGCCTTCACGCCCGAACGGACCGCACGGACCGAGCCGCTCTTCGACCGGTACGAGTGGGTGCCGGCCGCCGAGGCTCCCGGTCGGGTCCCGTTCGAGTCCGACCGACGCATGCTCGAGGCCGCCGGGGTCCTCCTCGGGAAGTCCCGCTCGGATTCGCGCGCTCGCGAACGACCGAATCAAAACAAAGGGGAATAGGTTCCGGTGGGTCCCTCTCGGGACCCACCGAGGCGGTTCGTCGCGCTTAGAGCCGTCGGTTCGGGTCGTCGACCGGTCCCGGCCCGTTCGCGGGGCCGACCGGTCCCTCGGTGGCCGGCGGGAGGGACGAGGCGGGGGGAACGCCGTTCGACCAGCTCTCACCGTATCCACCGACCAGC
>JASHYY010000093.1 GCA_030042815.1 Thermoplasmata archaeon
CCTCCGCGACCTCTCGCATCAGCTGCCCGAAGAGCGCAGCCTCCTCCCCGAGGGTCGGCTTCCTCTCCTGGAGGTAGAGCCCGAGGTCCGGGTTCCGCTCGACCTCGTCGTAGCGCAGGAAGTACAGGTCGGCCCACTCGCGGAAGTCCGTCCAGGCGACGTCGCGGACGTTCATGCGCGGAGCCGCCCCCGCGGACGACGAGGCGGCGAACCTCTTAAGGGGCCACGGGCGGCGGCCGCCTTCCTTCCGGAGTAGACCCGGAGGGCTCCTGTCAAGTCGGTTCCACCCAAGCCGTATCGCCCGACCGACCCTCCCGGCGCCGATGACCGGCGGATATCCCCACCCGGCCGCGTGGCCGGCCGCGCGCCCCCGCCCCCCGTCGGGCGCGACGGCCGAGACCCTCGTCCTGGTCGGACTCCTGCTGCAGGTGATCGGAGGGGTCCTTCTCTTCGCGGCGCTCGCCTTCCTCTTCGGGTTCTCGGTCGTCCATCCGTACCGTCTCGCCTGGCTGGCCGTCACGGGCGGCGCGGTCGTCGCGATCCTCGTCGCCCTGTTCCTCTACCTGGTCTACACGCTCTGCTACCAGCGGATCCAGCGACAGGAGTACTCGGAAGCCCGGCTCCCGACGCTCGTCCTCGGGGTCCTCTCGCTGTTCCTCGGCGTGATCCCGGGGGTCCTCTACCTCGTCGGCTACGTCCAGCTCGGGGACGCGGTCCGGGAGCAGCAGGCCGCGACCGACGGCCCGCCGGGGTCGCTCATCGCCTGCCGCGGCTGCGGCCGGGTCTGGCCGCTCGGCCCGTTCGCGTTCTGCCCCGGGTGCGGACAGAAGCTCGGGGCGTAGGACGGTCGCCCCGGCGCGGCCTCAGTGGCGGAAGACCCGCCACCCGGTGAAGTACATCGCGACCCGCGCCGACTCGGCGAGGGCGATCACCTCGGCGTCGCGCACGCTGCCGCCCGGCTGGACGACCGCGCGGACACCGGCCTTCACCGCCACCTCGAGGCCGTCCGTGAACGGGAAGAACGCGTCCGACGCGAGGACCGCGCCGCGCGCCCGCTCCCCCGCGACCTCGCAGGCGAGCTCGGCGGCCTTCACGCGCGTCGGCTGGCCCGAGCCGACCCCGACCGTCTGGGTCCCGGTCGCGAGGACGATGGCGTTCGACTTCGCGTGCCGGACGACCTTCCAGGCGAAGCGGAGCGACTCGAGCTCCTCCGGGGTCGCGGAGGCGGTCGTCACGAGCTTCAGCTCCGACGCGAGGAGCTCCCGCCGGTCGGCCTCCTGCAGCAGGAGCCGGCCGAGGGCGCTCTTCGCGTCCCAGCGGGGGCCGGGACCGGAGGGCGGCGCGGTGCGGACGAGCTTCAGCTTCGGCCGGCGGCCGAGCGGCTCGAGCGACGCCGGCTCGAACTCGGGCGCGGCAAGGAGGTCCACGAAGACCCCCTTCAACGCGGCCGGGGCGCTCGCCCCGAACGGGCGATTGACCGCGATCGCGCACCCGTAGCGGGCGACCGGGTCGGTCGCGATCGCCCGCGCGACGGCCTCGGGGAGGGTGTCGGCCGTCGCGACGCCGCAGGGCGTCGCGTGCTTCACGACCGCCGCCGCCGGTTCGGCGAACTCGGCGACCGCTCCGAGCGCGGTGTCGAGGTCGAGGAGGTTCGTGTACGAGAGCGTCTCCCCCTTCACGACCGCGAACGGGGCCGGCGTGAGGCCGGCGCCCGCCGGGCTCACCGCGCCGTACGTCGCGGCGCGCTGGTGCGGGTTCTCCCCGTACCGGAGCTTCAATGGCTCCCGACGGAAGACGATCTCCTCCGGGAAGACCTCGACGGGGCCCGCGTGGACCGCGAGGCCCCGCGAGATCGCGGCGTCGTATTCGGTGCACCGTTCGAACGCGCGCACGGCGAGCCGGTGCCGGGTCTCTGCGGAGACGTGGCCGCCGCTCGCGCGGAGCTCGTCGAGGAGCGGGCCGTAGGAGGTCGGCTCGGTGACGACCGTGACCCACGCGTGGTTCTTCGCGGCCGCCCGGGCGAGGGTGACGCCGCCGATGTCGATGAACTCCTCCCGGTCGCGCGAGTCCGGGTGCTCGGCGAGGTGCTTCTCGAACGGGTAGAAGTTCACGACCACGAGGTCGAACGAGAGGAGCTTACGCTCCGCGAGCTCGCCGAGCCCGGCGGGGGTCCGCGGGGCGAGGATCCCGCCGAGGATCCCCGGATGCAGCGTCTTGACCCGGCCCGCGAACCAGTCCGCGATCCCCGTCAGCTCCTCCGCCGGCCGGACCGGCACGTGGCCTTCCGCGAGGACCTTGCGGGTGCCGCCGGTCGCCCACAGCTCGACGCCGAGCGCGGCGAGGCCGCGCGCGAGACCGGGCAACCCCGACTTATCGTCGACCGAGAGCAGCGCGCGCTCGACCCGGGTCGCCGACCCGCCGCTGGACGCCACGCCCCGTACCCCGAACGGGGAGGGTGGGGGAGAGATAAGTTTCGCGGCGCGGCCGGCCGGAAGCCCGACCCGCCCGGCGGTAGCCATTAATACGGCGAACCGGACT